>NZ_JBFUBK010000085.1:0-28982 GCF_056405815.1 Pseudomonas sp. P1_F1_2
TTTCCACAAGCGCTGCCCGTATGCCACCGAGCGCTGCAGCACCGAAGAGCCAGCCCTGCGCCCTCTCGATAACCGCCAGGTGGCTTGCCACTACGCCGAGCAATTCCTCGACGGCGCGGCATAAAAATGTGGGAGTGAGCCCGCTCACTCCCACAGCGATTGAATCGCACACGTCATCAAGAAGCGTTAACCAGAAACCCCTTCTCCCACCACTGCGCATCAGCACGGGAGCAGGGGTTTTCTTTTTTCCGGGCGTTACGACTGGCTGTCGCCTTCGTCATCATCGGAATCCGGCTCGTCAGTCGTCGAGTCATCGTCGTTATCCGCACCACCCTGCCCCTGATCGCCTGGCTCGGATTCGGATTTGGCGAGCATCAAGCCACTGTATCCTCCCTGCCCGCTCGAAGCCTGCTCATCATGTTGCGTGCACTCGGYCCACGCCATCGAAGTGCCGAGTGACAGCATCACCATCACTTTCAACAGCAATAAAACACGTAGCAATCTGTTCATAGTCGATTCCATCCTTTCGTAGAGTGCCTATCTGGCGCTGAGTGAAATCTAGTTCCGATCCGCGTGGTTCTCCAGATAGGACGCTAACGGAGGGGTGGAAATGCCGTGGATCGACAGAATGGTTTTGAATAATGGTTATTTCCAAACTCCTTAAGTGGCCGTCTCGCTCTTTAGCGAGGATTTGATCACTGGATGCATACAGGGACGTGTCGCTTGGTATATGAGCGGCATAGAACACATCGCCAACACCGCACTTGCGATCCAGACACTATGCCCGCCAAAGTGACCATATAGCTGGCCGCCAAGGGTCGGCGAAAGAAGCGCACTCATCCCCCAACACATAGAGAAAAGGCCAAAATAAAGCCCACTTCTACCGACTTGCGCACGTTGCATGACCAGGACGTTCAAGGTCGGCATAAACAGAATTTCGCCTACAGTCCAGACAACGGTCGATAGGCAGACAAATAGCATCCCGCTCCCCAACGGCAGAACTCCAAGCCCGAAAGCGAGCAAAAAGGCGCCCGCCAACAGTTGCCGCCGCGCCCCCCATGACTCACTCCAATGGGATAACGGAATTTGCAGCAAAACCACGAGCAATGCATTGAGCGCAAATTGCCATCCGACACCCTCAGCTCGCAGTCGATAGTAATCGAGCAAATAGTTGCCCAACATGCTGTAGACCGGTTCGAAAGCAAGGCCGAGCAAACCTGAAGCCGCTAGTAACCAYAAGAACGGTTTGTTCTGGAATGGGGACCTGGCGTCCAATGCTGCGGCATAGAACTCATCCGACATCAGAACATCTCGATGAATAGTCGACCGGACAAACCAGACCAAGGCCAATAACGTCATAGCCGCGCTGACAAAAAACACCCACCGAAAATCAGCCTGTGCCAGAACGCCACCCACCACCCCAGCTATAGCCATACCCAGATTGATGGCAACTCGACTCAATGATTGCGCACGAACACGCCGCTCAACATGGCAATACTCCAGGATCAAACGCTGATGAAGCGTACGAATTGCACCATCGAGAACACCGCTGAACAGCAGCAATCCAGCCAGCCAGGGCACGTCGGTGACCAGCCCCAATAGCACCAAAATCCACACCGAGGCGAACATCAACAATGCAGTAAGCCGCGCCGTGGAGAAATGATCACTCAGCACTCCACCGCCCATTGACCCAATCAGTAATCCTGCACCGTAACCGGACAACAGCCATCCAACCGTTTCAAACGGCAACCCCAGTGCCTGACGCAGGTACAACGCCATGAACAACTTGGCCATGGCGCTCAACCGACTGATGAAAATCAACGCAGCAAGCAGCCAGGCCATAGAGCAGAAGTAGCCATCCAACCGAATAAGGTGAGCAAGTCGGCTAACCATTCCACTGGTCCAGATTGCGGTTCACTTGGCTGTAAATACCTTTTGAGGCGTAAGGAATGTCTGAGCGAATCTCGTGATCCGAATCGAAAAAATACTGCGCCTGTAGCCGGCCATCAGCATCCAGACCTATTAGAGGGTTGTTAATCAGAAATTTTCGCACCGCAGCACAAAGCGTCGGCATTCGAATCAAGATCCTCCACTGTCCGAAGCCGTTTTCCGGAACAACAGCTTGAGCCCCAAAGCGCTTTTTGTATTGGAATGTTCCTTTGCTTAAAAATGGCTCACAACCTTGAAAATCGACCCAGTCGATGGATGATTGATTGGAGGCCCATTCAAGGATCGAGTGATAAACAAAATTCTGCGCACCGTTTGCACGATAAACTGCACTCCCACCCTTCATCCCGATCAAACGTGCATTCAAGGTACGCGTAGACCAGTCAATCTGAGAAACACTTCCCGCAACCCACTCAGCATGCATCTGGACTCGAAACAAAACGCCTCGTTTGAACAAATTCAAAAAAGCGTCCTGCTCTTCCACGCTTCGCGCAAAATCACCGTAACGCGCGTTCATCGTCGGAACATGCATGGTGCGGTAAAAGGAGAAAAAATCCTCATCTTCAATTGACACATCGTACTGAAAGCCACGTTTTATCGATTGAGCCCGGCGTTTGCTTTCACGATTAGATAGTTGCCCCAGCACGTGCTCCCAACCAGCAGAAACATCAACTTTTTGATGAATCCTACTGAGCCCGACAACATCACTTGGTTTTTGGTATTGCTGGATAACATCCGATGAGGTCATCAGCAAACTCATGTCGGCTTTATTTCGTTTTATAAAGTCATCCAGTTGCTCCCACTCCAAAGTCCCTTCTTGGTCTATACACGAACTCTCGAAAAAGCATTGAGCTACAAAAGGAGCGATGTACCGCAGTCCCTCATTCACCCCGAGATACGTAAGACGAGCCAGAGTTCCGGCTCGGGAGGCCCCACTGTAAATACGAAAGTGACAGACTGTTTTCCGACTCATCCGAAAATCAGCGTTCAGCATTATTTCGGTTACGAAGGGTCTCAATCATCTCATCAGCAGTTGCAATGAATGAAAGCCCATCAAACGGCACAACCTCATAGTCCCCAAGACTATAGGTGCCTGATCCATGAATGGTGCAACCGTCCACCTCCTCCAATAGCTGTCTATCAATCGCATTCAAGCAACCGGTCATCGCCATCACCAATGACCACTCCTTCAGATCGCGAGGGTCGCTGGGCAACCTCACTGAGGTATTGGCGAGCATCTGAACGCATTCACTGTAGCGTTGCATACATTCATACAGCGAAACGACAATTCCAGAGCCTCCATTGGCCCGAACATGCCCAGTCATTTCCACAGCGGTAGGCGGCAAGTGCGAGTAAAAAGTGGATTCGAGAGTCTCGTCGGGACTCCAAGTCGTAGCAGGAAAATGTGCAGACGCCGATTGCACCCACAGACCGTCGTCTGCCTGTGTATAGAGTGGAGTAGAAGTGCCCTCGAAATTTCCATCGAGCAAATGCAGAACCATGTCACTGGTAGCCAAGTGTTGAACCAAAAGAAACGAAGGTGTAGAAACCTGTTTTCCTAGGCGTTTCAACGCCTCTACGCCAGAGCAATATCCAAGAAGCCCATAGGCGCTCGATACCGCGTGCACATGCACTGTTTTTCGATCGGTATCCCAAGCATCACCATACTCGAAATCAAAAAAAGCTCGGGCTTGGTCAGAGAATCGATAATTCTCCAGTCGCAGGGAATGCCACAACTTCGAATCACCAAATGGTTCACGACTGAACAGTTCTTTGAACCGCTGACCAATAACCTTCACAGCCTCCGGCGAGTCGCCATCAAGGACAAATATCGGGTTCAGGGCACGCAACCGAGGGTCATCGTAGAGTTCGGTTCTACGCAATTTATCGGTAGTTTGCGCAGGTGTCAGCGTGATAATACGTAATTGCTCGGGATGAACAAGTTTGGCTTTCAACGCACGTAGAACCGCATCACGCAATGCAATAGCCTTGTTACCGGAAGAAGGGGAAAACAACAAAATGCTTTCGCCAGTTTCCTGAATATGCCGGATAGCACGTGCAACGATCAGCGTGGAGGCAAAGGTCTTCGTTGTTTGCGTGTTTGCGTTTTGCCGCAGGTCGAACAGGCGTAGCGGTACACCTCGATAGTGACCTAACTCAAAAAACTGTGCAGTGGCAACAGAAAGAAAATCCTGCATACGGGAGTCCAGTGCAGGCAACCTCATTGAAGGCTCGAAAGAACCGTCGCTGCTGCTGACTTCGAAATCGGAAGCACCTTTGACGATAAGCTCGTAATAACGCTCGAGAACAGAAACCGGGGGCTTAGGTCCTTGTGTCGCCGTTGCACTTGAGTCGGTTTTCATCAGGTCCATTTGTCTTGCGCTCCTGCACGTGGAAAATCGCTACTTGCGAAATACCCAACGAACGCTAGACCTCAACGAGTGCCGTGTCCCGTGAAAAAAGCCAAGAGAACTTGAAACCGGAGCCGAGCTACAAAAATCGGAAAAAAACCCTACAGAAGCATCTTTCATCCTGATCGACTCGACCTATCAGTCATGTCTCTGTTTAACCGCTATCACAACATAATCATCGGTTTGTGCTCACCCTCCAACAGCCTGCGAAGTTCGATTTTGTGCAAGCAAGACGAACAATGGCGGATCGTTTTCCATCAAGGAACATTAGATCACCCGAGATGAATTTCCCCCTTTTACAGGAAAACGTCAGTCATAAAAAAACCCCGGTGCTTGCGCAACGGGGCTTGGGTCTTACTGTTCAGCGCTTAGTGATGTTCACGCGTCGCACGGAATTTCACGTCCGGCCAGCGCTCTTCCATCAGTGCCAGGTTGACTCGGGTCGGGGCCAGGTAGGTCAAGTGACCGCCGCCATCGACCGCGAGGTTTTCCACGGCCTTGTTGGAGAATTCCTCAAGCTTCTTCTTGTCGCTGCAATCGATCCAGCGCGCGGAATAAACGGTGATCGGCTCGTAGGAGCACTCAACCTTGTATTCCTCTTTCAAGCGGCTGGCGACCACATCGAACTGCAGCACACCGACGGCGCCGAGGATGATGTCGTTGCTGCGCTCGGGGAAGAACACCTGGGTCGCGCCTTCTTCGGCCAGTTGCTGCAAACCCTGACGCAGTTGCTTGGATTTCAGCGGATCACGCAGACGCACGCGACGGAACAGTTCCGGAGCGAAGTGCGGGATACCGGTGAAGCCCAGCACTTCGCCTTCGGTGAAGGTGTCGCCGATCTGGATCGTGCCGTGGTTGTGCAAACCGATGATGTCGCCGGCGAAAGCTTCTTCCAGTTGCTCACGCTCGGAGGAGAAGAAGGTCAGCGCATCGCCGATCCGCACGTCCTTGCCGGTGCGCACGTGGCGCATCTTCATGCCTTTTTCGTACTTGCCGGAGCAGATACGCATAAAGGCAATACGGTCGCGGTGTTTCGGGTCCATGTTCGCCTGGATCTTGAAGATGAAGCCCGAGAACTTCTCTTCCACCGGTTCGACGGTGCGCTCGTTGGCCACACGGGCCAATGGCTTCGGCGCCCAGTCCACAACGGCGTCGAGTACATGGTCGACACCGAAGTTACCCAGTGCAGTACCGAAGAACACCGGCGTCAGTTGGCCGTCGAGGAACTCCTGCTGGTTGAACTCGTGGCAGGCGCCCTGCACCAGCTCAAGCTGCTCGACAAAGCGGTCGTACTCGTCACCCAAATGGGCGCGGGCTTCGTCGGAGTCGAGTTTCTCGATGATCTTGGTTTCGGTGCGCTCGTGGCCGTGGCCAGCGGTGTACACAATGATGTAGTCATCGGCGAGGTGGTACACGCCTTTGAAATCACGGTAGCAACCGATCGGCCAGGTGATCGGCGCGGCCTTGATCTTGAGGACCGCTTCGATTTCGTCGAGCAGTTCGATCGGGTCGCGGATGTCACGGTCGAGTTTGTTGATGAAGCTGACAATCGGCGTGTCACGCAGACGGCAAACGTCCATCAGCGCGATGGTCCGTGGCTCTACACCCTTACCGCCGTCGAGGACCATCAAGGCCGAGTCCACCGCGGTCAGGGTGCGGTAGGTGTCTTCGGAGAAGTCTTCGTGGCCCGGGGTGTCGAGCAGGTTGACCATATGGTCGCGATACGGGAACTGCATGACCGACGTGGTAATCGAGATACCACGCTGCTTTTCCATTTCCATCCAGTCGGAGGTGGCATGGCGGTCGGATTTTCGAGATTTCACCGTGCCCGCAATCGCAATCGCCTTGCCCATCAGCAAGAGCTTCTCGGTGATGGTGGTTTTACCGGCATCGGGGTGGGAAATAATGGCGAAAGTGCGGCGTTTCGCGACTTCGGCGGCCTGTTTGGTCATGGGAAATCGCCTGGCAGGTGATTCAAAAAAGGGCGGCGAGTATAGCTCAAAACATGACCTACGAACCACCGTTCGCCTGTAGCAGCTGCCGAGCCTGCGAGGCTGGGTCCGGCGGCGAAGCCGTCGTAAAACCAGGCGCCGCGGTGCCTCGGGCAGATAGCGATGGATGCCTTGACGACGACTTCGTCGCCGAACGCAGCCTCGCCGGCTCGGCAGCTGCTACAGGGGCAAAACGAGATGCGGGGTGGCTAAATGCTGTTAATTATGGAACCTTTTAAAAGGTGCAGACGTCCACTCCCCTGTTACGGCACTCGTACCAGGGGCTGAAAATTCAGCCAGTTAGCCTGACGAGGCTGCGCTTATGGCTCGATTTCATGCGGTTTCATCAGCATGAAGAGCTGCTTCTCGCGAACGTTGATAATCCCGGCAGCCAGGAATGGGATTGCCACTCGGGACTGCGTTCGCCGACAAAGAAAAAAGGAGTCCGCCTGTGGCTATCCACTATGGCAAAGGGCTGATAGGAGGCGCGCTGGTATTCGCCCTTCTGGCCCTGCTGATCCACTGGATCGGCATCAACACGATCGAACATTACCGCGACGATTTGTTGTTTTACCTGCAAGCTCATCTGGTTCTCGTCCTCGCCTCCATGCTGGCCGCCCTCGTTGTGGGCATCCCCGCCGGCATCTTCCTCAGCCGCCCGACCATGGTTGGCCGTGCTGAACGCTTCATGCAGCTCTTCAATATCGGCAACACCGTGCCGCCTCTCGCCGTACTGGCCATCGCCCTGGGGATCCTCGGCATCGGCAGCGGCCCCGCGATCTTCGCCCTGTTCCTCGCCTCGCTGTTGCCCATCGTGCGCAATACCTATGAAGGCCTGAAAAACGTCCAGGGCTCCCTCAAGGAAGCGGCCGTCGGCATCGGCATGACCCCGGCCCAAGTGTTGTGGCAGGTCGAATTGCCGAACGCCGTGCCGATCATCATCGGTGGTGTGCGCGTGGCGCTGGCGATCAACGTCGGGACGGCACCGCTGGCGTTCCTGATTGGTGCCAACAGCCTGGGCAGCCTGATTTTTCCCGGCATCGCCCTGAACAATCAGCCGCAATTGCTGCTCGGCGCGGCTTGCACCGCCCTGCTGGCGTTGCTGCTCGACGGCCTGGTGACACTCGCCAGCCGCCTCTGGCTCGAACGCGGCTTGCGCCCGTCTTAAGCCTCGGCAAAGGAATCAACATGAAAACCTCAAGCTTTTTACTAGGCTGCATCCTGCTGTTCGCAGGATTTGCCCACGCCGCTGAAAAACCGGTCATCCGCATTGGCGCCCGGGTCTTCACCGAACAAACCCTGCTGGCGGAAATCACTTCCCAATACCTGCGCAGCAAAGGTTATGACACTCAAGTCACCGGCGGTTTGGGCAGCAATCTGGCCCGCAGCGCCCATGAAAGTGGCCAACTGGACATGCTCTGGGAGTACACCGGTGTGTCGCTGGTGGCCTACAACCATGTGACGGAAAAACTCGACAGCGAACAGTCCTACGCCCGGGTGAAAGAACTCGACGCGAAAAAAGGCCTGGTCTGGCTGACGCCGTCGAAGTTCAGCAATACCTACGCCTTGGCGCTGCCAAAAAACGTCGCGGATGAATACCCGCAGATCAATACCATCAGTGAGCTGAACACGGCACTACGGGACGAGGCCAAAGCCAACCACCTGGTGGCGCTGGACACCGAGTTCGCCAACCGTTCCGACGGTCTGGGCGGCATGGTGCAGTTGTACGACATGAACCTGACCCGCAAAAACATCCGCCAGATGGACGCAGGGCTGGTCTACACCGCCCTGCGCAATGGCCAGGTGTTTGCCGGTCTGGTCTACACCACCGACGGTCGATTGAACGCCTTCAAGCTGAAACTGCTCGAAGACGACAAGCATTACTTCCCGGACTACACCGCCGCGCCGGTGGTGCGCCAAGCCTTCCTCGATGAGCACCCGCAACTGGCTGAACAGCTCAAGCCACTGGCCCGACTGTTCGACGACGAAACCATGCGCCAACTCAACGCGCGGGTCGATGTCGATCACCAAAGCCCTTCATCCGTTGCCGCAGATTTCCTGCGCCAGCACCCACTCAACTGAGGAGGAAAAGCCATGGAATTTCTGAACGCCTTTTCCCATCTCGACTGGCCGCTGGTCCTGCACCTGACCTGGCAACACATCACGCTGGTCGGTATCGCCGTGACGCTGGCGATTCTGGCAGGCGTGCCGCTGGGCATCCTGATGACCCGCTTCCCGTCGCTGGCCGGCCCGTTGCAAGCCAGCGCCACGGTGCTGCTGACCGTGCCGTCCATTGCGCTGTTTGGGCTATTGCTGCCGTTTTACTCCAAGTTCGGCCAGGGCTTGGGCCCAATGCCTGCAATCACGGCGGTATTTCTGTACTCGCTGCTGCCGATCATGCGCAACACCTACCTCGCGCTGACCAGCGTCGAGCCGGGTATTCGCGAAGCCGCGCGTGGCATCGGCATGACCTTCGGCCAGCGCCTGCGCATGGTTGAACTGCCCATCGCAGTGCCGGTGATCCTCGCCGGCGTGCGCACCGCCGTGGTCATGAACATTGGCGTCATGACCATCGCCGCGACCATCGGCGCCGGTGGCCTCGGCGTCCTCATTCTCGCGTCCATCAGCCGCAGCGACATGTCGATGCTGATCGTCGGCGCCGTGCTGGTCAGCCTGCTGGCCATCTTCGCCGACCTGCTTCTGCAATGGCTGCAACGCTCGCTGACTCCAAAAGGACTCCTGAAATGATCGAACTTCAAAACCTCAGCAAGACCTTCCAAAGTAACGGCAAAGATGTGAAAGCCGTGGACTCGGTAAGCCTGACCGTCAATGAAGGCGAAATCTGCGTGTTCCTCGGGCCATCGGGTTGCGGCAAAAGCACCACGCTGAAAATGATCAACCGCCTGATCAAGCCGACCTCGGGCAAGATCCTGATCAACGGCGAAGACACCACCGACCTCGACGCGGTGACCCTGCGCCGCAACATCGGCTATGTGATCCAGCAGATCGGCCTGTTCCCCAACATGACCATCGAAGAGAACATAGTGGTGGTGCCCAAACTGCTCGGCTGGGCCAAGCAGAAATGCCACGACCGCGCCCGCGAATTGATGAGCATGATCAAGCTGGAACCCAAGCAATACCTGAATCGCTACCCGCGTGAGTTGTCCGGTGGGCAGCAGCAACGGATCGGCGTGATTCGTGCGCTGGCGGCAGATGCACCGCTGTTGCTGATGGATGAACCGTTCGGCGCCGTCGACCCGATCAACCGCGAAATGATCCAGAACGAGTTCTTCGAGATGCAGCGTGCGCTGAACAAGACCGTGATCATGGTCAGCCACGACATCGACGAGGCGATCAAGCTGGGCGACAAGATTGCGATCTTCCGCGCCGGCAAGCTGTTGCAGATCGATCACCCGGACACCCTGCTCGCCCATCCCGCAGACGACTTTGTCAGCAACTTCGTCGGCCAGGACAGCACCCTCAAGCGCTTGCTGCTGGTGAAAGCCGAAGACGCCGCAGACAACGCGCCGTCGGTCAGCCCGGACACCCCGGTGGCCGAGGCGCTGGAACTGATGGATGAACTGGACCGCCGCTATGTCGTGGTGACCTGTGCTGACAACAAGGCATTGGGATACGTCAGACGCCGCGACCTGCACCGTCAGAATGGTACTTGCGGCCAGTACCTGCGCGAGTTCAACGCGACCGCAGCGTATGACGAGCATTTACGCATCCTGCTGTCGCGCATGTACGAGTTCAATCGCTCGTGGCTGCCGGTGATGGATGCCGAACGGGTGTTTTTGGGCGAGGTGACGCAGGAGTCGATTGCGGCTTATTTGAGTTCGGGACGTTCTCGGGGGATGAAGACCAACATCGTGTCGCCTGCCGAGGCGGTGGTCGCCTGATAACTCCAATCACCCGGTAAAAATGCAAAACCCTGCAGGAGTGAGCCAGCTCGCGATAGCGCAATGTCAGTCAACGAAGATGTCGACTGTAAAAAAGCCATCGCGAGCAGGCTCGGTCCTACAAGGTCTGTGCAATTTTTGAGTGATCGACAGAGCGGAAAAAAATATCAACAGCGACACCTCCAAAACCTATCCAGAAATACCTTCTGAAAGAACCAAATCCCCTCTCAACTCAACTTTTGGTGGACAACGTCGCCGAAGTTGACGCTATCGTAGTTACTAGCGACTTGGCGCACAAAAGCATCGAACGTGCAGGTATTTTTAACACTTCACAATTCCTCGGGAACATCCGACTGTCATCTGAGTCGGTTACAAAGAGTGATGTTCGTAACGCGCGTCAGAAGAGTGCAAAAACGCGACATTTTTTGTTGATCTCAAGCCCCTCACGCCCTAAAGTTCGCGCCGAACGTCCATGCTGGAAACGATCCATCCGGCTCAAGTACTGACGACGAGACAGCAAGGCCAAGGGAAAGCTGCACTTCCCATGGCCTTTTTGCTTTCGGCGACATGCCTTGGGAAGTAGGCGAACCAAAGTGGGGATACGGAGGACGTTCATTTGCACCCATTGATTACTAATGTTTGCCACTAGGAGTCMCAAGTATGTCGATCAATGTCGAAGACTATTTCGCGCGCGATACTTTCAACAAAATGAAGGCCTTCGCCGACAAACAGGAAACCCCGTTCGTGGTGATCGACACCGCGATGATTGCCCAGGCCTATGACGACCTGCGCGCCGGTTTCGAATTCGCCAAGGTCTACTACGCCGTCAAGGCCAACCCGGCCGTCGAAATCATCGACCTGCTCAAAGAGAAAGGTTCGAACTTCGACATCGCCTCGATCTACGAGCTCGATAAAGTGATGAACCAGGGCGTCGGCCCGGATCGCATCAGCTACGGCAACACCATCAAGAAATCCAAAGACATTCGCTACTTCTACGAGAAGGGCGTGCGTCTGTATGCCACCGACTCCGAAGCCGACCTGCGCAACATCGCCAAGGCAGCACCAGGTTCGAAAGTCTACGTGCGCATCCTCACCGAAGGCTCGACCACGGCTGACTGGCCTTTGTCGCGCAAATTCGGCTGCCAGACCGACATGGCCATGGACCTGCTGATCCTCGCTCGCGACCTGGGCCTGGTGCCGTACGGCATCTCGTTCCACGTCGGCTCGCAACAGCGCGACATCAGCGTCTGGGACGCGGCGATCGCCAAGGTCAAAGTGATCTTCGAACGCCTGAAAGAAGAAGACGGCATTCACCTGAAGCTGATCAACATGGGCGGTGGCTTCCCGGCCAACTACATCACCCGCACCAACAGCCTGGAAACCTACGCTGAAGAAATCATCCGTTTCCTCAAGGAAGACTTCGGTGACGACCTGCCGGAAATCATCCTCGAGCCGGGCCGTTCGTTGATCGCCAACGCCGGCATCCTGGTCAGCGAAGTGGTGCTGGTGGCACGTAAATCCCGCACCGCCGTCGAGCGTTGGGTGTACACGGATGTGGGCAAGTTCTCCGGCCTGATCGAAACCATGGACGAAGCCATCAAGTTCCCGATCTGGACCGAGAAGAAAGGCGAGATGGAAGAAGTGGTCATCGCCGGCCCAACCTGCGACAGCGCCGACATCATGTACGAAAACTACAAGTACGGCCTGCCGCTGAACCTGGCCATTGGTGATCGTTTGTACTGGTTGTCGACCGGTGCCTACACCACCAGTTACAGCGCTGTTGAATTCAATGGCTTCCCGCCGCTGAAATCGTTTTACGTTTAAGCGCTACGCGTAGAAATGAAAAAGCCCATGACGAGTCATGGGCTTTTTTGTGCCTGCGCTACAGAGGCGCCAGCTGTCGTTCAAGCTCGTCAATGCGTCGGTTATACGCCGGTGCCAACTCGCGAAACTGTGGGTTCACGGCGCTCATCAATGCCTTGCTAGCCACTCGCAGGAAATTCAGATTGCCGCCGGCTAATGCCTTGTGCAACCAGGTCATTGCCTCTTCGACGCCCCCCTCCTCGGCCAGTACCGCGGCATAACTGAACTGCCCGCGAAAATCCCCGCCGACCGCCGAACGGCGATACCAGTCACGCGCCAATGCCGCGTCTGCCGGGCACACTTGTCCTTGCTCCAGATAGCGCCCCAGCAGGTTCATCGATTTCGCGTGACCCAATTCAGCCGCTCGGCGATAGAAGCTGAACGCCTGTGCCTGGTCTTCGATCACACCTCGCCCGGTGGCCAGCAAATTGGCGTAGTTGTACATCGCCCAATCCAGCCCGGCCTGCGCCGCGACCCGGTAATGCCGAGCGGCAATCGAGGCATCCGCCACGCAACCCCAACCGTGCTCATGACAGCGACCCAGCATGTTGCGCGCCATCAAGTGCCCACCTTGAGCCGCAATCGCGAACCAGCGCGTGGCGAGCGGCTGGTCCTGTGCGATGCCATTGCCGTCCAGCAGGATTTGCCCGAGCAGTGCCTGAGCATCGAGTACGCCTTCTCGGGCGGCGATCAAAATGGCTTGAGCCGCACGTGCCGGGCTTTCCTCGAGCATGGATTTGAGTCGGTCACCGTCGAGGACTTCCTCACGGCGCAGTTGATAACTCATACCTCGACCCAACGGCGCAGCAGGTTGTGATAAGTGCCAGTGAGCCGAATCAGCGACGGGTGATCCGGCATGTCCAGCGTCAATTGCTGGATCGCCCCATCCATCTCGAACAGCAAGGCGCGCTGACTGTCTTCACGCACCAGGCTTTGGGTCCAGAAAAACGACGCGTAACGCGTGCCGCGGGTGACGGCGTTGACCTTGTGCAGGCTGGTGCCGGGATACAAAACCATGTCGCCGGCAGGCAGCTTGACGCGCTGAGTGCCGAAGGTGTCCTGGATTTCCAGTTCACCACCGTCGTAGTCCTCAGGTTCACTGAAAAACAGCGTCGCCGAGAGATCGGTGCGCACCCGCTCGATGCTGCCCTTGGGCTGGCGCACGGCGTTATCAATATGAAAATCGAAACTGCCGCCGGCGGTGTAGCAGTTCACCAACGGCGGGAAGACCTTGTGCGGTAACGCGGCTGACATGAACTGCGGATTTTTCCACAGCCGTTCGAGCATCGCCGCGCCGACTTCCTTGGCCAGCGGATGACCTTCAGGCAGTTGCAGGTTGTGCTTGGCTTTAGCCGACTGATAGCCGGCAGTGATTTTGCCATCCGCCCAATCGGCCTGTTCCAGAGCCTCGCGGATACGCTGCACTTCTTCTTTCGAGAACAAGCCTGGAATGTGCAGCAGCATGGCAGGGACACCTGAAACCAAAGGGGTGCTAATGGTATTGATTCTTATTGTCCGTGTAAAACCCTCACGACGAACGAAACAGCAAAAAGCGTAAGGTTAAATTGTAAAGAATGTAAATTCCTCGCGAATAGTAACGTTTCGCAATTGATACAAATACGCGTCTACCCTATATTCCGCCGCCTCAAATCCTTGGGGAGGGGAATTCAAATGTCGCGTCAACAAACACAAGTACCGGTCAGTTCACCACGTTTGCTCGCATCGGCCATTGGCATGGCGATTACCGCCGGCTCGGCGGGGCACATGGTTTTCGCGGCGGAAAAGGCTGACGAAAAAGCACCGAGTAATGTGATTTCGCTGGGCGCTACCGCCATCACTGGCGAGGCTCAGGACGAGACTTCCTACAATGTCGAAAAAGCGTCCTCGCCCAAGTACACCGCACCACTGGTGGACACACCACGTTCGATTACCGTCATCCCGCAACAAGTCCTGAAGGACACCGGCGCGATGAACATGCAAGACGCACTGCGCACCGTTCCGGGCATCACCTTTGGTGCCGGTGAAGGTGGCAACCCACAGGGTGACCGTCCATTCATTCGCGGCTTCGATGCCCAGGGCGACACTTACCTGGACGGCGTGCGCGACACCGGTTCGCAGAGCCGCGAGATCTTCGCCGTTGAATCGATTGAAGTCAGCAAAGGCCCGAACTCGGCCATTGGCGGCCGTGGCGCCGCTGGCGGCAGCATCAACCTGGTGAGCAAGAAAGCGCACCTGGGGGATTCGCTCGACGGTGGCTTTACCTGGGGCTCCGACCAGACCCAGCGCTACACCTTCGACGGCAACTATCAGTTCTCCGACACCGCCGCCGGCCGTCTGAACCTGCTGACCCACGAAAGCAACGTCGCCGGCCGCCAGAGCATCGATTACGATCGTTGGGGTATCGCACCGTCCCTGGCCTTCGGCCTGGGCACCGAGACCCGTGTCAACCTCGACTACTACCACCTCGAAAGCAACGACACGCCGGACTCGGGCATTCCGTACTCCATCCCGGTCGCTGGCTCGGCTGCGCGTACCAAGGCCAATCCTGACAAGCCTAATGACGGCGGCAACAGCAGCAACTGGTATGGTCTGAACGACCGCGATTTCCGCAAGACCCGTACCGACACCGCGACCTTCTCCATCGAGCACGATCTGAACGATGCGCTGACCGTCAAGAACACCCTGCGCCACGGCACCAGCATGCAGGATTACATCCTGACCCAGCCGGACGACAGCAAGGGCAACGTCAACAATGGCAGCCTCTGGCGTCGGGCGAATACCCGTGTCAGCAACACCGAGACCACCACTAACCAGACCGATCTGTTTGGTGACGTGTACATCGCCGGGTTCAAGAACAGCTTCGCCACGGGTATCGAGTTCACTCACGAGGAAAACGAAAAATCCTCGTACAACGTCAACACCGATACCACCCCGCGCACCGCAGCGGTGACCACTAACTGCTCTCCGGCCTTGATCGGCAGGCCAAGCGGTTTCAACTGCACCTCGCTGTCCAACCCGAACCAGAACGATCCATGGAACGGTGCAATCTCGCGTAACTACGCCGGTACCGACACCAAGGCCAACACGTACGCGCTGTATGTGTTCGACACCCTGGAATTGTCTGAGCAGTGGCTGGTGAACATGGGTCTGCGTTATGACCATTTCGACACCGACTACAAGACTTTCAACAGTTCCAGCGTGACCACGTCCAAGGGCGATGACACCAGCGAATTCGTCACCGGTCAGTTCGGCGTGGTGTACAAACCTGCTGAAAACGGCAGCATCTATGCGTCCTACGCGACGTCCGCCACGCCACCGGGCAACACCCTGGGCGAAGGTTCGGAAGGCAACCCATTGGGTGGCACACCTGATCGCAACGGCAACCTGCTGAAAAGCGATATGGAACCGGAAACCACCAAGAACTACGAAATCGGCACCAAGTGGGACCTGATGAACGATCGTCTGTCCTTGACCGCCGATATCTTCCGCACCGAGAAAGAAAACGCTCGTGTGCAAACCAACACCACGACATACGAAAACGTCGGCAAGACTCGCGTTCAAGGTGTCGAACTGTCGGCCACCGGCAAGCTCACCGATAAATGGCAGGTCTTCGCCGGTTACGCCTACATGGACAGTGAGCAAGTCGATGGTGGCCCACTGGGTGCGGCCAACGACGGTAACGAGCTGCCTAACACGCCGAAAAACAGCGCCAGCCTGTGGACGACTTATCAAGTCACGCCGAAGCTGACCATCGGTGGCGGTGC
The DNA here is from genome assembly GCF_056405815.1 of Pseudomonas sp. P1_F1_2. NCBI lineage: Bacteria > Pseudomonadati > Pseudomonadota > Gammaproteobacteria > Pseudomonadales > Pseudomonadaceae > Pseudomonas > Pseudomonas sp. P1_F1_2. The sequence goes on from NZ_JBFUBK010000085.1 coordinate 15,879, forward strand.
GTTCTACGTCGACGATGTGTTTGGCAGCGCTGCCAACACCACCATGGTTGATTCCTACGTTCGTTACGACGCAATGGCGGCCTACAAGCTGAGCAAAAACGTCGACCTGCAACTGAACGTGCAGAACCTGACCGACGAAACGTACTACGACAAAGCGTTCTCGACTCACTTCGCCAACCAGGCGGCCGGTCGTACTGCCTTGCTGAGCACCAACTTCCACTTCTAATAAAAGTGTGAGGAAAAAAGCCCTGCTCATTCGTGAGTAGGGCTTTTGTGTGTAAAAAAGAATGTTTCTCGACAACCCACGGCATAATGCGCGCCGTGAAGACTATTTTTGAACGAACAAGGCGAGTGACGTGTTGAAGAAAACCCTGTTCCAGTTGCACTGGTTTTTCGGCATCAGTGCCGGACTGGTCCTGGCCCTGATGGGCATCACCGGGGCCATGGTGTCGTTTCAGGATGAAATCCTGAGCGTACTGAACCCTTCTGTGTTGCAGGTCCAGAAGCAGGTCGCTGGCGTCCTGCCGCCCGCTGAATTGGTCGAACGCATCGAAGCCGCGTCCGGCAAAAAGGTCTCGATGCTCAACGTCGAAACCGACAGCGGCCGTGCCGCCAAAGTGTTCTTCACCCCGCCGCCGGGTGAACGCCGTGGCGAAATGCGTTACTTCGACCCGTACACCGCCGACTTCATGGGCGATGCCACCGGCCAGGACTTCTTCGGCTTCATGTTGCAACTGCACCGCTTCCTCGCCATGGGCGATACCGGGCGGCAGATTACCGGGGCCTGTACGCTGATCCTGGTGTTCTTCTGCCTGTCCGGTCTTTACCTGCGCTGGCCGCGCCAGTGGAAAAGCTGGCGTGCCTGGCTGACCCTGGACTGGAAGAAAAAGGGTCGTAGCTTCAACTGGGACTTGCACTCCGTGGCCGGCACCTGGTGCCTGGTGTTTTATCTCCTGGCAGCACTGACCGGGTTGTCCTGGTCGTATGAGTGGTACAACAAGGGCCTGACCCGATTGCTGTCCGACGCGCCACAAAACGAGCGCGTGCGCAATCGCGGCCCGGCCCCCAGTGGTCCGGCGCCGACTGCCGATTACTCGGCCATCTGGAGCAGCGTCTACAGCGCCGCCGGCCCGGCACTCAGCGCTTACAACATCCGAATGCCACCCGTGGCCGGCCAGCCGGCGACCGTGTATTACCTGCTGAAAACCTCACCCCACGACCGCGCCCAGAACCAGATCACCCTCGATCCGGCGACCGGCATCGTCAAGCAGCACGACCGTTACAGCGACAAGAGCCTCAAGGCGCAACTGCTGACCAGCATTTACGCGCTGCACGTTGGCAGCTACTTCGGCATTGTCGGGCGGATCATCCTGACGATTGCCTCGCTGACGATGCCGTTGTTTTTCGTCACGGGCTGGTTGCTGTACCTCGATCGTCGGCGCAAGAAAAAGCAGATCAAGGACGCGCGCAAAAGTCTCGATCATCCCGACAGCGATGCGCCGGCCTGGCTGATCGGTTTCGCCAGCCAGAGCGGTTTCGCCGAGCAATTGGCGTGGCAAACGGCCGGGCAGCTGCAAGCCGCCGGGTTGCCGGTTAAGGTGCGGCCACTGGCCAGTGTCAGTGAACAGGATTTGCTCGACTCCACTAATGCGTTGTTCGTGGTCAGCACGTTCGGCGACGGCGAAGCGCCGGACAGCGCGCGCGGCTTCGAACGCAAGATGCTGGGCCGGGCGTCAAGCCTGCAGAGCCTGAACTATGCGGTACTTGGACTCGGTGATCGCCAGTATCAACACTTCTGCGGTTTCGCCCGACGCTTGCACACCTGGCTGGGCGAGCATGGCGGCAAGACCCTGTTCGCGCCGGTGGAAGTCGACAGCGGTGACCCGTACGCCTTGCGTCACTGGCAGCAACAACTGGGCCTGCTGACCGGGCAAACACCGGTCGACACCTGGCAAGCGCCGAGCTACGACAACTGGCCACTGACCCACCGCGAATTGATGAACCCGGACAGCAGCGGCTCGCCGGTGTACTTGCTGGGCCTCACCGCCCCGTCCACCAGCAGTTGGCTGGCGGGAGATCTGGTGGAGGTGTTGCCGCGTAACTGCCCGTGGGCGATCGAGCACTTCCTCGACGGCCTGGGCATCGACGGGCGCGCCGCGGTGGTGTTCGATGGTTTGTCACAACCTTTGGAGCAAGCGCTCGCCACGCGCCAGCTACCTGAAAACAGAGCCCATCTGGTCGGCCTGCACGCTCAGGCATTGGCTGATGCGCTGGTGCCGTTGGCCATGCGCGAATACTCCATTGCCTCGATTGCTGCTGATGGCTTGCTGGAGTTGATCGTGCGCCAGGAACAGCATCCCGACGGCAGCCTGGGCATTGGCTCCGGCTGGCTGACCGAACACGTGCCAGTGGGTGGCAACGTCAGCCTGCGGGTGCGACGCAACAGCGGGTTCCATCTGCCGGCCGAGCCGGTGCCGATGATTCTGCTGGGTAACGGCACCGGCCTTGCCGGGTTGCGCAGTTTGCTCAAGGCGCGCATTGCCGACGGCCAGCAACGCCATTGGCTGCTGTTTGGCGAGCGTCATCGGGAACACGATTACCTGTGCCGCAATGAACTGGAAGAGTGGCTGATCTCAGGCGACCTGGAGCGGCTCGACCTGGCATTCTCGCGGGATCAGGCCGAGAAGGTCTACGTGCAGGATCACCTGCGGGAGTCGGCGGATGAGCTGAAGAAATGGCTCGCCGACGGCGCCGTGATTTACATCTGCGGCAGCTTGCAGGGGATGGCATCAGGGGTCGATCACGTACTCAACGAAGTGCTCGGGATTGCAGAGGTCGATCGCCTGATCGAACAAGGCCGCTACCGCCGCGACGTTTACTGACACACCCCACTCCGTGTAGGAGCTGAGCTTGCTCGCGATGACGGTTTAACAGTCAACAATGAGGGTGACTGACAGGCCGCCATCGCGAGCAAGCTCAGCTCCTACAGGGGGGGCAGGTGTACAAACATTAGACCGGCGTCACCTTCTGCTCAAACACACTCACCCCATCCAGATCCCGCAACACCACACTCATCTCCCCCGTCTGCCCATCAATATTCACCTCGCCAAAAAACTGAAAACCGGCAAACGGTGACGCGTTCTGCACGGGCGGCGCCTTTTCGAACACCACTTCAGGGCCAAAGGTTTTATCCAACTGATCAGGCCCGAAACTCCCCGCGTTCAAAGGCCCGGCGACAAACTCCCAAAACGGTTCAAAATCCTGAAACGCGGCACGATCCGGGTGGTAGTGATGCGCCGCGCAGTAATGCACGTCCGCCGTCAAAAACACGAAATTACGCACCTGCTGTGCTCGCAGGAAACCCAGCAACTCAGCGATTTCCAGCTCACGCCCCTGAGCCGGCCCCGGGTCACCATTGGCCACCGCTTCCCAGCGCGTCACACCGGGGCTGATCTCGCCGTCGGGCGCGCCAAGGCCTAACGACATGTCGGCGGCTATGACTTTCCACTGGGCGGTCGAGCCTTTCAATTCGCGCTTGAGCCAGTCCAGTTGCTCGCGCCCGAGAAAGGGTTTTGCGGCGCCGAGGTTGTCATCATTGGCACCGCGATAACTGCGCATGTCGAGTACAAATACATCGAGCATCGGCCCATAGCCGAGCTTGCGATAAATCCGCCCACCATTGTCGGCGTCCTGCCAACGCATGGGTGCATATTCGAGCCAGGCCTGCCGCCCGTGGCTCACCAGGCTGTGGATATCTTTCTCCTGATAACGCGCGTCGAGTTGCTTGCCCGGCGACCAGTTGTTCACCACTTCGTGGTCGTCCCATTGCCAGATCTGCGGCACCTCGGCATTGAAGCGACGGATGTTTTCGTCCATCAGGTTGTAGCGGTAATTGCCCCGAAAATCGTCGAGATTTTGTGCGACCTTGCTCTTGGCTTCGCTGGTGATGTTGCGCCACACCCGACCGTTTTCGGTGGTCAGTTGCACAGGGATGGGGTTGTCGGCGTAGATCGTGTCGCCGCTGTGGATAAAGAAGTCCGGCAAGCGCAAACGCATGGCTTCATAAATGCGCATACCGCCGATGTCCGGGTTGATACCGAAGCCTTGGCCGGCGGTGTCGCCACTCCAGATAAAACGAATGTCGCGGCGGGTTTGCGGCACGCTGCGCAAATGGCCGAACCAGGGTTCGCTGGCGACACCGCTTTGAGCGTCCTCGAAGGTCACGCGATAGAAAATCGCCTGATCGGCGGGCAACCCGGTGAGCTCGACACGCGCGGTGAAATCGGTGCGGGCATCGGCCAGCGGCGAGACAAATCGGCGCGGGTTGCTGAACAGGCTGCGCGTGTCCCATTCCACGACCATACGGGCCGGGCGATCGCTGCGACTCCAGACCATCGCCCGGTCACCCAGCACATCACCGGACTGCACGCCGTCGCTGAGTTGCGGACGATCCTTGACCGAAGCGATCACCGCCGGCGCCAGGCTTGGTAACAACAGCCCGGCCCCCACCGCTTGGATGACACGACGACGACCGAGGTCGAATTCGCTCATGGTGTTCTCCCTGAAACGGAAAAACATAATGGACTGTGACACACCCCTGTAGGAGCAGAGCTTGCTCGCGATGTCGGTTTAACATTCAACGAAAATGCTGGCTGTTACACCGTCATCGCGAGCAAGCTCGGCGCCTACAAAAAAGGGCGTCAGGCGTTGGCGGGTTCCAGTGCCAACTCGACCGTTTCAGGCCTTTTGACCAGCGCATACGCCACCGCCGTCAACAAACTCCCGGCCACAATCGCCAGCAAGTAAAGCAGCGCATGGTTGATTGCATTCGGGATCGCCAGCACAAACAAGCCACCGTGCGGCGCCATCAGTTTGCAGCCGAAATACATCGACAACGCCCCGGTCAGCGCACCACCGGCAATGCTCGCCGGGATCACCCGCAACGGGTCTTTCGCGGCAAACGGAATCGCCCCTTCCGAGATGAAGCATAGCCCCAGCACCAACGCCGCTTTACCAGCCTCGCGCTCGGTCTGGGCAAATTTGCGCCGGGCAATAAACGTGGCGATGCCCAGGCCAATCGGCGGCACCATGCCGGCGGCCATGGTCGCGGCCATCGGCGCATAGCTTTGCGAGGCCAGCAGCCCCACCGAGAACGCGTAAGCCGCTTTGTTGATCGGCCCGCCCAAGTCGACGCACATCATGCCGCCCAGCAGTACACCGAGCAGAATCGCGTTGGTGGTGCCCATGCTGTCGAGGAAATGCGTCAGCCCTTCGAGCATCCCGGCCACGGGTTTGCCCACCACGTAAATCATCACCAGTCCGGTGAACAGGCTCGCCAGCAACGGGATGATCAGGATCGGTTTCAGCGCCTCAAGGCTCTGCGGCAAACGCGCATAACGATTGATCGCCTGCGCCGCGTAACCGGCGATGAAACCGGCAATGATCCCGCCAATAAAACCGGCACCCAAAGTGCTGGCCAACAGACCACCGATCATCCCTGGCGCCAGGCCCGGCCGGTCGGCAATCGAGTAGGCGATGTAACCCGCCAGCAGCGGCACCATCAGTTTGAACGCGGTGTCGCCGCCGATCTGCATCAAGGCTGCCGCCAACGTGCCGGGTTCCTTGAACGCGGTGATGCCGAACACGAAGGACAGCGCGATCATCAAGCCGCCCGCCACCACCATCGGCAGCATGAACGACACGCCGGTCAGCAAGTGTTTATAGACGCCGGTTTTCTCTTGCCTGGCCGGGCCTTTGGAGCCGCTGGCGGCGCTTTCCTGCTGACCTTCGGCCAACGCTTTGTTCAGCGTCGCTTCGGCTTGCTTGAGGGCAATGCCGGTGCCACAACGGTAAATCTTCTTGCCGGCGAAACGCTCGGTGGCGACTTCAATATCACAGGCCAGCAGCACCACATCGGCCTCGGCAATCGCGGCGGCGCTCAATGGATTGCGCGCGCCGACCGAGCCCTGGGTTTCTATTTGCAAGTCATAACCCAGTCGCTTGGCCGCTTGCTGCAAGGCTTCGGCGGCCATGAACGTATGGGCGACCCCGGTCGGGCATGCGGTGATCGCAACCAGTCGTGGCGCGTTTTTAGGGGTCGCGACAGGCTCGACAACCGTTTCGGGAGCAACGTAAACCTGAGCTTCTTCAGCGCCGCGCCGCAGCACCGCTTCAACATCCTGCAGGGCTTGCGCCGGGGTGCTCTGGAACACGCGTTTGCCGACAAACCGCGCCATATCCACCGGCGCGCTGGTCACCAGCAGGACCCACTCTGCGGCGTCGAGAGTGGCCGCCGACAATTGCCGCTCCGGATGCGTGGCATCCACCACTTCAACGCAGGTCATCCAGCCCTGACGCTGGGCCGCTGCATCGAGCAAACGGGCGCACAGCACACTGGTGACCATGCCGTTCGGGCAGGCCGTAACAATGGCTAACTTCATGACAAACCCTCTTATTGTTCTGTCAGGGGACGCACGCGTACACCCTGTTCGAGCTGCGCCAATTGCGCGGTATCGCCGATGCCGAAACCGATTTGAGTGACCGCCATCGCGGCAATCGCCGTGGCGGTGCGCAGGGTCTGCTCTGGCGTATCGGGCTTTAGCAAACCATGGAGCATGCCGGCCAACAACGAATCGCCCGCGCCCACGGTGCTGGCAACGCTGACCTTGGGGGGTGTGGCATGCAGCGCCGAGCCGACACTGAACCAGTTCACGCCCTCGGCACCGTGGGAAATCACCACGTGCTCGATGCCTTGCGCGTGCAAGCGGCTCGCGGCGTCGGCTTGTGCCGCGACCGACACAACCTCGCAGCCCAGCGCGTCCGCCAACTCTTCTGTGTTGGGTTTGATCAGCCACGGACCGGCCTTGAGCGCCGCGCGCAATGCCTCGCCGCTGGTGTCGAGGGCGACGTTCAAACCGAGTTTTTTCAAGCGTACAATCAACGCCTGCAACCACTGCGCGCTGACGCCCTGCGGCAAACTTCCGGCGACGACGACCACATCATGGCCGGGCGCAATCTGATCGAGACGATCCAGCAATGCCTGCTGCGCCGCTTCACTCACTCGCGGCCCTGGACCGTTGACGTCGGTGATGCGCCCGTCGCTTTCCGCCAGCTTGATGTTGCTGCGAATCTCACCGGGAACGCGGATAAACGCGTCGACAAAACCGCGTTTGGCAAACAGGGTTTCGAACGCCTGCAGATTGTCTTCCCCGAGAAACCCGCTGACGGTCAACTGATGCCCAAGGTCGGCCAGCACCTGCGCCACGTTTATGCCTTTGCCAGCGGCGTGGGTGTGCATGGCGTCGCTGCGGTTGACCTGGCCGGGTTCAAGGCGCGGCAACTGGACGGTCAGGTCCAGCGCCGGGTTGAGGGTCAGGGTTAAAATCCGGGCCATTACAGAGCCTCCACTAATGCGCGCACTTCATTGGCGCTGCCCACGGCCAGGGCCTGTCGGGCGAGAATTTGCGTCTGGGCGAGGCTGAGTTCGCGAATCCGCGCCTTGACCTCGGCAATGCTGCGACCCGACACACTGAGTTCGTCCACACCCAGGCCGACCAATACCGGCACCGCCAGCGGGTCCGCCGCCAACTCGCCGCACACCCCGACCCATTTGCCATGGGCATGCGCCGCGCGCACGGTGATGTCGATCAATTGCAGCACCGCCGGGTGCAAGCCGTCGGCCTGAGCGGACAAGGTCGGATGACCACGGTCGATGGCCAGTGTGTACTGGGTCAGGTCGTTGGTGCCGACGCTGAAGAAGTCGACTTCCCTGGCCAACACCGGCGCCAGCAAGGCGGCCGACGGCACCTCGATCATGATCCCCAGTTGCAAGTCGGCGACCGGGATTTCCAGACGCAAGCGTTCGGTCATGTCCCGTGCCTGACGCCATTCATCGACGCTGCCCACCATCGGAAACATGATCCGCAGCGGACGGTTATCGGCGGCCCGTAGCAAGGCGCGCAACTGCGCTTCCATGATCTTCGGGCGTTGCAGCGTCAGGCGAATACCGCGCACGCCGAGGAACGGGTTTTCTTCTTTGGCGATGGGCCAATACGGCAGCGGTTTGTCGCCACCGACATCGAGGGTGCGCACCACCAGCGGCCGACCGGCCAGGCCGTCGAGCACGCGACGGTATTCAACTTCCTGGGTGGCCTCGTCCGGCGCCTGCGGGTGGGCCATGAAAATCAGTTCGGTGCGCAACAGGCCAATGCCTTCGGCACCCTGCTCCACCGCGCTGGTGACACCGGYGCTTTCACCAATGTTGGCGAACACTTCGACCGCGTGACCATCGGTGGTCAGCGCCGGTTGATGACGTTGTTCAGCGGCCACTTTCAGGCGCTGTTCGCGGGTGTCGCGTTCTTCGGTGGCGCGTTGCAAGGTCAACGCATCAGCGTCTACGTGCAGGCGACCGCGCTGGCCATCGATCAGCAACGGCGTGCCCGGCGCCAGCAGCAACACCGCCGCACCGGCACCGACCAGCGCCGGAATACCCAAGGCTCGGGCCACGATGGCGCTGTGCGCCGTGGCGCCACCCCGCGCCGTGAGAATGCCGGCGACACGCGCCGGATCGAGACGTGCGACGTCGGACGGACCGACTTCGTCCATCACCAGAATGTAAGGTTGGTCAGGCTCTTTCGGCGTTTCAACGCCGCTCAGTTGCGCCAACACGCGCCGACCGATGTCACGCAAGTCCGCCGCACGCTCGGCGAGCAAGGCGTCCTGCAACGACTCCTGTTGCCGGGCCGCCGCTTCGATCACCGCCATCCACGCCGCTTCAGCGCTTTCACCTTGCTTGAGGCGGGTGTCGACTTCATCGCTCAGTTCCGGGTCGTCGAGCATTTCCTGGTGAGTGATGAAAATTTCGCGGATGGCCTTGGACGTGCTGCGTTCAATCAAGCCTTCGATGTCTTGGCGCACCTGCGCCAGTGCCTGTTTGAGGCGCTCGCGTTCAGTTGCGGCGGACTCACCGCGCAGCGGGTAATCGATGGTTTGCAGCACTTGAATATGGGCCGGGCCAATGGCAATTCCGGGCGCCGCGGCGATGGCTTGTATCAGGCTGCCGGACGCCGGGGCGAGCAGTACTTCGGCGACATCGGTGAGTTCTTCGCGCTGCTGACTCACGGCCGGCAACGGCTCGACTTCTTCACCGAGGCCTTCTTCGATGGCCGCCAGCAAGGCGGGCAAGGCATCGGCGGCAATGCTCGGTTCGGCAATGAACTCCAGCACCTGACCGCGACGGGCGCCGAGGCTGAGCAGTTTGCTCAAACTCTTCACCGACACCGCGCTGTCCTGGCTGTCGACGATACGTACGCGTATTTCACCTACAAAATTTTTCGCCAGTTGCGCGAGGATCTTCGCCGGGCGCGCGTGCAAGCCGTGGGCGTTGGCCAATGCGATGCGGGCGCTCGGCCAGTCCGCCGGCAATTCGCCGCCGAGGACTTCAAGCACTTTACGGCTGCTGGTGGCGCGGCCCAATTCGTGGCCGCGACCTTCAATCAGCAAGGCGCACAGGCGTTCGAGCAAGGCTTGATGAGCTTCACCCAGGCTGGCCAGGCAGAACAGACCGCTGAGCGGCTGGCCCAGATAGCGCATTGGTTTGTCCGGGGTGACGAAGGCCAGGCCCGGGCGCTTGACCGTTTGTTCGCTGTGCAACCACCACAGGCCATCGCCCAGCGGCAGTGCTTCGACCTGTTGCAACACAGCGGAAAAACCGTTGCTCACGCAATCGGCCTGGCGCAGCAAACGCGCACCGCGCCAGACCAGTTCTTCGAAGTCGTCGGCAGATACGCCGAGGCCAATCATCTGGGCATCCAGCGCCAGTTCCTGCGGCGCGCCTTGCAGCAGTTTCAACAGCGCTTCAGCGGAGCTTGCACGACGCAAGGCCTGGCCCAGATCGGTCTCGCCTAGGGCGCGGGTCAATAGCTGCAACAAGCGTAAATGCTCATCGGACTTGGCCGCGATACCGATCGCCAGGTACACGATCTGGCCATCGCCCCAGTCAACGCCTTCGGGAAACTGCATCAGCCGCACGCCGGTGGAAAACACCTGGTCGCGGGTTTGTGGCGTACCGTGGGGGATGGCAATGCCTTGGCCGAGAAAGGTCGAGCCCTGAGCTTCCCGTGCTTGCAGACCGGCCAGGTAACCCTCGGCAACCAGGCCATCGGCAACCAGATGCCCGGCCAACAACGCCAATGCTTCGGACTTATCCACAGCCGACTGGCCCATGGAAATCTGCTCTAGGGTGAGCTCGAGCATGCTTTCTCCTTTTTGGCGTCTGATGGCGCCAGGTATTGTTTTGAATGAATCAGCTTAGGCGCTTAGCCTTCACTTTTGGCGGTATCACGGCAGAACCGGCCAAAGGTGTTTATAACGCTGAAAATACGCTTGCTGAAACGTTTAATCTAGAATACTTGGCACGTTACTCGATAATGTCCCATCCTTGAAGCCCAACTTGTCGGATGTGGTTGGACAATAGTCGTCTGCCTGATTCGGGTAGGATTGGCGAAAATGTCGGGGCAAGCTCGAAAAAACAAGGAAATCCCGAGTTGAAACTCAGTGATATCGCACAGTTGGCCGGTGTGTCCGTAACCACCGCCAGTTATGTCATCAATGGCAAGGCTGAACAGCAACGCATCAGCAGTGCTACCGTCGAACGCGTGCGCGCGGTCGTCGAACAACATGGCTTTACGCCCAATCCTCAAGCGGCCGGTCTGCGCAGTCGGCACACCCGCACCCTGGGTTTTATTCTGCCGGACCTGGAAAACCCCAGTTACGCACGAATCGCCAAATTGCTGGAACAAGGCGCCCGGGCACGCGGCTATCAATTACTGATCGCCAGTTCCGACGATGCGCCAGACAGCGAACGACAATTGCTGCAATTATTCCGCGCCCGGCGCTGCGATGCACTGATCGTTGCCAGTTGCCTGCCGGCCGGTGACGACAGCTACCGCCAGTTGCAGGCCAAAGGCATCCCGATCATCGCCATCGACCGGGTCATGGAGCCCGAGCATTTCTGTTCGGTGATCAGTGATGACCGCGAGGCCAGCCTGCAATTGACCCGCAGTCTACTGGACCCGCAGCCCAAGCAGATCGCCTTGATCGGCGCGCGCCCCGAGTTGAGTATCAGCCAGGAGCGCTCGGCCGGCTTCAAAGAGGCACTCGAGGGGTTCAAAGGCCAAGTATTGATCGAGCATGGCGAGTCGTTCAGCCGCGAATGCGGCAAGCAGTTGATGGAAGAAATGTTGCAGCGCCTGGGGCATCTGCCTGATGCGCTGGTCACCACTTCCTACGTGCTGCTCCAGGGCGTGTTCGACGCCTTGCACGACTTCCCGTTGAAAACCCGTCCGTTGCGTCTCGGTACGTTTGGCGACACGCAGTTGCTGGACTTCCTGCCGCTGCCAGTCAACGCCATGGCCCAACAACATCAACTGATTGCCGATAAAGCCCTGGCACTGGCACTGGCCGCCATCGAGCAGTCCGATTACCAACCTGGCGTGCAAGCCATCGCACGGACCTTCAAGCAGCGCATTCACCGGGACTGAACCGTGGAGCTGATCGACAGCCACACTCATCTGGATTTTTCCGATTTCGACGAGGATCGTCAGGCGCTGCTTGCCGAAAGCCGCGCATTGGGCGTGCGACGGATGGTCGTGCTGGGGGTGTATCAGGCCAATTGGCAGCGGGTCTGGGACCTCGTGCAAAACGATCCCGACCTGCATGCAGCATTCGGTTTGCACCCGGTGTACCTGGAAGATCACCGGCCTGAAGATCTGCGTGAACTGGCTGACTGGCTGACGCGTCTGGCCGGCCATCGACAGGTGTGCGCCGTGGGCGAGATCGGTCTGGATTACTTCATCGAAACCCTGGATCGCGAGCGCCAGCAGGCGCTGTTCGAGGCGCAACTGCAACTGGCGGCGGACTTCCATCTTCCGGCACTGATCCACGTTCGACGCAGCCATGCGGCGGTGATTGCCACGCTTAAGCGCTTTCGGTTGAAACGTGCCGGGATCATCCATGCCTTTGCGGGCAGCAAGGAAGAAGCTCGCGAATACATCAAGCTCGGGTTCAAACTGGGTCTGGGCGGTGCCGCGACCTGGCCGCAGGCGCTGCGCATGCACCGTGTGCTCGCCGAGTTGCCACTTGACTGCGTGGTGCTGGAAACCGACTCACCGGACATGGCCCCGGTCATGTTTCCCGGTCAACGCAACAGCCCGGCGCACCTGCCCGCAATCTGTGGCGCATTGGCGCAAATCATGGCAATCAGCCCCGAGCAGTTGGCCACCGTCAGCACGGCCAATGCCTGCGAGCTGTTCAACTGGTAATCAATCGGCGTGGGCTTTGGCGGCTTCCAGAATCAGCGTGATGTGTTGCCGGCGCCGGGCAAATTGAATGACCAGGAAGTAAGCCAGAATCGCGATCAGTGAAAAATTCAGCTGTTCGACCACGCTGAGCATCCCGATCCATTCCATGACCAATGCCACCAGAATCGCCGAACACACCATCACCCGCGTGCTTGCCCGCAGCATGGAAAGTGAGTCCAGCGACTTGAAGCGCTTGATCTGTTTCGGATCACGCAACTGCAAGGCTTTATGGCAGTGAGTACAGGTAAACGATTCGTTGATAGCAATAGCGTTGAGTTGCCAGGCCTCGAGCACACGCGTGCTCCCGCAATGGGCGCAATGCCCCTGGACTCCAATTGTTGCGGCCGACATAACCGGGCCTCCTCAGGGCAGGTCAGAGTGATTGATCTTCCTCCATTGAAGACGAAAAATCTGAATACGCAGGAAATCAGGACCTTACCCACTCACAAAGGTAAAAGTTACTACAGATTATGCGCAAAAACTGTGGGAGCGAGCGTGCTCGCTTGTATGTTTAGACTTGAAGGGGTGGGCGGGACTAAAAGCTCGATTCCGACTCTAGCCAGTACGGACCGTGGGAGACTTCTCGTCCCGCCCCTTCTACCCGAAGCGCCGATAAGGAATTCATCGGTAAAACCGACGATAGAGGCAAGCCAGCGCAAGGGTAAACCCCGACAAGCCCTTAAACCCTAGCTCCGAGGATTCGTCATGACAATCCTTACCTCGCCAACGGTAATCGGTATCGATG
>NZ_JBFUBK010000086.1:0-28974 GCF_056405815.1 Pseudomonas sp. P1_F1_2
ACTTTGCACGGTGCATCGTCGTGTTCCAGCCACTGCTGCGGGCTCAACAGATACACCGCCACCGTCGGGCCGCTGGCTGCGGCGGCCGAGAGGGCGGTGTTGTCGTGTACGCGCAAATCGTTGCGCAACCAGATCAAATGCATGTTGGTGTCCGCACGCTTCATTAAAGGAGTCCACGCTGAACCAGGTACTGATGCGCCGATAACGGGCCTTCAGCGAGGGACAAATCAGCGATTTCCGTGGTTCTTGCGGACAGCTCGGCGTGGTGAATGCATACCGTAGGTCCGACAATCATTTTTGGGCATCTAATACCGTTCAATAGTTTCGGCAGCTGCGAAAGATTTATGGCTTTGCTGGAATACAGCAGTACGCCGCGGGCTTGCAGGTGGTCGACCGCCATCGCGAGTTCACCGGCGGGCAGGGGCCAGTCGAACACCTCTACCGGACAATCGGCGCTGCTGATCAGCCAGGCGGTGAGCCATAGGTGAGGTTCCAGTGGCAAATCCGATTGATTGATCAACAGCAGCGGCGCGGCGCGTAACTGACGGTTGTTATGGTAGATGCGTGCGCCGAACTTGCTGCGCAACCAGGAATAAAAAAACACCCGCTCCATCTGCGCGCCAAACTGTCCCTGCCAACGCTGTTCCAGTTCGGCCAGTAACGGGATCAACAAGTGTTCGCACAAGGTTCGCGGTGGATACAGCGCCATGGCTTGATTGACGGTTTCATCGAGGGCGCGTTCGTTCAACTGCAACACCGCTTGCAGCAGTGTGCGGCGCAGTACTTGCCAATCATTTTCGACGGTTTCGGTAAACGCTTGCGGCGTGTCCAGCAGTTGCTTGACCTGGCTGACAGCCACGCCACGGTTGAGCCAGGTGAGGATCATCAGGATGCGCTGGACGTGTTCGGCACTGAACAGCCGATGGCCCTTGGGTGTGCGTTGCGGAACGATCAGGCCATAACGCCGTTCCCAGGCGCGCAGGGTCACGGCGTTGACGCCGGTCTGGCGCGCGACTTCACGGATCGGCAGCCAGCCTTCGTCCAGGGCTTTGTTGAAGTTATCGCCCAGGTCTTCGCTGGCGCTGGTGTCGAGTGGGGTTTTCATCAAATTGCGTTTCGCAGGCTGAGGTTTTCCGGATGCGGTTGCAGGTAAATCTGCTGTGCAATGTAGGGGACCGGATGCTGGCGGAAATGGTGCTTGAGCAGGGTCAGGGGCACGACCAGCGGCACGATGCCGTGTCGGTATTGGCCGATGACTTGTTGCATTTCCTGTTTGTCCTCGGGGCTGATGACTCGCTTGAGGTAGCCGCTGATGTGTTGCAGGACGTTGGTGTGGGTGCGGCGTGTGGCGCATTTTTTCAAGGCGCCCATCAGTTCGCTGAAGTAGCGCGGGCCGAGCTCCTCGACGCTGGTCAGGCCCATGTTGCCGAGCAAATTGCCCAAGGTCTTGTATTGCACCGGGTGATGGGCCATCAGCAAGTATTTATAGCGTGAGTGAAATTCGATGAGGCCGTGGCGGGTCAGGCCTTTTTGCAGCAATTGCTGCCAGTTGCTGTAGGCAAACACGCGGGTGAGGAAGTTTTCGCGCAATACCGGGTCGTTGAGGCGCCCGTCTTCCTCTACCGGCAAGTCTGGGTGCCGTGCACAGAAAGCCTGGGCATAGAGGCCGCGACCACTTCCTTGCACCGACGCACCGTTGGCGTGATAGACCTTTACGCGTTCCAGGCCGCAGGAGGGCGATTTGTGCATGAAGATGTAGCCGCAGATATCGTCCAGTTCGGCGGCCATTTGCTCACCGAATTCAATCAGTGGCCGGGTGACATTGAGTTGTGGGTTAACGCTGCCGACCGCTTGGGGGACTTCAGGATCACCCACCAGGCGGATCGGTTCGCGAGGAATCCCCAGGCCGATAGCGACTTCCGGGCACACGGCGATGAAATCGAAATAGTCCGTGAGGGTGTGGCTGCACAAGCTCGATTGCTTGTGCCCTCCGTTGTAGCGAACCTCGGCCCCCATCAAGCAGGCGCTAATGGCGATTTTCGGTCGAGTCGCTGGCTGGTCGTGCATCGAAGCACCTCGAATCCGAAACTGTACGGAGGGACGTCTCTGTACAACATTTCTTCATCATAGATCCAAAGATGTACAAGTCAATTTTTCTGTATAAGTTTTTAAGCGTGATAGCGAGGAAGGGCTGCTGTCCATGTCGACAGCAGCAATTGACGCAGGGTGATGCGGTTCACTGCAAGTGTTCCAGCAGGCGGCGAGCCGCTTCCTGGCCGCTGAGCCAGGCACCTTCGACACGACCGGACAGGCACCAGTCGCCACACACGTACAGGCCCAGGTCGGCATCCGCCAACACGCCCCATTCGTGGCTGTTGGCAGGGCGAGCGTAGAGCCAGCGATGGGCGAGGCTGAAGCTCGGGGCGGGCATGGAGTCGTGCAACAGCTCGGCGAATGCCCCGTGCAGTTGCTCGATCACCGCTTCCTTGGACAAGTCGATATGTTGCCGGCTCCAGGCGCTGGTTGCGTGCAGCACCCAGGTGTCCATGGTGTTGTCGCGTCCTGGTTTACTGCGGTTGCGCGCCAGCCAGTCGAGTGGGCTGTCCTGCACAAAACAGCCTTCAATGGGCGTATCCAGTGGCGTTTCGAAGGCCAGGGCGACGGCCCAGGTCGGGTCCATTTTTACCCCGGCGGCGGCCCCGGCGAGCTTCGATGCGGCGGCCAGCAGCGCGGTGGCCTGAGGGGCCGGCGTGGCGATCACCACATGACTGAACGGGCCGTGAGTGAAGCCTTCGGCGTCCTGCAAATGCCAGTGTTCTTCGCCTCGATAGACCTCGGTGATCCGGCAGGCAAACTGCACTTCCAGATCGCCGAGCAGGCCTCGGGTGATGGCGCTCATGCGTGGCGTGCCGACCCAGCGGGTCTGTTCGTCCGGCGACAGGTTGAGTTGGCCGCCTTGGTAGGTGTAGAGCTGCGGCGTCCATTCGGCGACCCAGCCCTGGGTTTGCCAACGCTGGACTTCGGTCACGAAGCGGCGGTCGCGGGCAGTGAAATATTGCGCGCCCATGTCCAGAGCACCCGCATCGCTGCGCTTGCTCGACATGCGTCCGCCACTGCCGCGGCTTTTATCGAAAAGTTGAACGACATGCCCTGCGTCGGTCAGGGCCTGAGCGGCTGAAAGCCCGGCGATGCCGGTGCCGATGATTGCGATGGGTACAGTCATAGGGGCCTCGTTTACCTTTCTGTACAGACTACGCCGTGGTTCAAACCTGTACAATATTGTTTTTTGGTATAACTTTTAGCGTTCTCGATCTGACAGCTTGGCCTATTGTTAAACACAGAACCTGCCCGATACCAAAGATCCCTGCTTATAAAAATAGACTAGTGATCAGGGTTAAACGCCACGCGAGGAAGAAGTCATGCACATATTGCTGACCGGCGGTACTGGTTTGATAGGACGTCAGCTCTGCCGGCACTGGTTGAGTCAGGGACATCGCCTGACAGTCTGGAGTCGCAAGCCTGAAAAGGTCGCGAAAATATGCGGCGCTCAAGTGCGCGGTATTACCCGGCTGGAGGACCTCGAACCGGCGCCGCTGGACGCCATTGTCAACCTGGCAGGTGCACCGATCGCCGACCGCCCCTGGACGCACAAACGCAAGGCGTTGCTCTGGAGTAGTCGCATCACCCTGACGGAAACGCTGCTGGCCTGGCTCGAAAAACGCGAGCAAAAACCCTCGCTGTTGATTTCCGGTTCGGCGGTGGGCTGGTATGGCGATGGCGGGGAGCGTGAGCTGACCGAGGTCTCGCCCCCCGTCATCGATGATTTCGCCAGCCAGTTGTGCATCGCCTGGGAGGAGACCGCTCAGCGTGCTGAAGCCTTGGGACTTCGCGTGGTACTGATCCGCACCGGCCTTGTGCTGTCCGCGGAGGGCGGCTTTTTGTCGCGGCTGTTGCTGCCGTTCAAACTGGGGCTGGGCGGGCCTATCGGCAATGGTCGGCAGTGGATGCCGTGGATTCATATCAACGATCAAATCGCCCTGATTGATTTTCTTCTGCATCAGAAAGACGCCAGCGGTCCTTATAATGCGTGCGCGCCCAAACCGGTGCGCAATCGCGAGTTTGCCAAGACGCTGGGCAGCGTGCTGCGCCGCCCCTCGTTCATGCCGATGCCCGCCCTGGCGTTGAAAGTGACGCTCGGCGAGTTGTCGCTGTTATTGCTGGGTGGCCAGAAGGCGCTCCCGGTACGCGTGCTGGACGCGGGCTTCATTTTCCAGTTCACCGATTTGCGCGCGGCCCTGGACGATCTGTCCAGCCGCCTCTGAAATAGGACGTTGCATGACCGATCACGCATTGCTTCTGGTTAACCTGGGTTCACCTGCCTCCACCTCGGTGGCGGATGTGCGCAACTACCTCAATCAATTTCTGATGGACCCGTATGTGATCGACCTGCCATGGCCAGTGCGACGCTTGCTGGTGTCGCTGATCTTGATCAAACGCCCGGAGCAGTCAGCCCACGCCTACGCGTCGATCTGGTGGGAAGAGGGTTCGCCCCTGGTGGTGCTCAGCCGTCGTTTGCAGCAGGCCATGACATCGCAGTGGACCCACGGTCCGGTCGAATTGGCGATGCGTTACGGCGAGCCGTCGCTCGAGTCGACTCTGGTGCGCATGGCAGCGACCGGTCACAGGCGAATCACGCTGGCGCCGCTTTATCCACAGTTCGCCGACAGCACCACCACGACAGTCATCGAAGAGGCCAAGCGTGTTGTGCGCGAGAAAGGGCTCGACCTGCAGTTGTCGATTCTCCAGCCGTTCTACGATCAGCCGGAATACCTCGATGCGCTGGTGGCCACGGCCAAGCCCTATCTGGCGCAGGATTACGATCACTTGCTGTTGAGCTTTCACGGGTTGCCGGAACGGCACCTGAAGAAGCTCAACCCTGGCCACAGTTTTGAAGGGGGTGGTGATTGCTGCGCCGGGGCTCCGCCGGAAGTGGTCGCCACCTGCTATCGCGGGCAATGCCTGCGTACGGCGGCAGAATTTGCCAAGCGCATGGGCTTGCCGGACGGCAAATGGTCGGTGTCGTTTCAGTCGCGTCTGGGCCGGGCCAAGTGGATCGAGCCCTATACCGAAGCGCGCCTTGATGAGTTGGCCAAAAGCGGCGTGAAGAAAATTCTGGTGATGTGCCCGGCGTTCGTGGCTGATTGCATCGAGACGCTGGAAGAAATTGGTGATCGCGGGCTGGAGCAGTTCCGCGAAGCCGGAGGAGAGGAATTGGTGCTGGTACCGTGCCTCAATGATGACCCGCAGTGGGCGCGGGCGCTGAGCGCGTTGTGTGAGCGAGCGCCGCTGGCCCTCTAAAAGCATCGCGGGCAAGCCTTGCTCCTACAGTGTTCGACACAGAACCTGTAGGAGCAAGGCTTGCCCGCGATAGCTATCTTGAGGCCGACTTACAACAGCGGATCATCCGCCTTCTTGTGCTTCCAGCTGTCATTACCCGGCAGGATCAGGTTCAGCGCAATCGCCACCACCGCGCACAGCGCAATGCCTTTGAGGCCGAAGTCGTCCGGGCCGGTCCCGGTGCCGACCAGTACACCACCAATCCCGAACACCAGGGTCACCGACACAATCACCAGATTGCGCGCTTCGCCCAGATCGATCTTGTGGCGAATCAGCGTGTTCATGCCCACGGCCGCAATCGAGCCGAACAACAGGCACAGAATCCCGCCCATGACCGGCACCGGAATGCTTTGCAGCAGCGCGCCGAACTTGCCGATGAATGCCAGGCTGATGGCAAAGATCGCCGCCCAGGTCATGATTTTCGGGTTGTAGTTCTTGGTCAGCATCACCGCGCCCGTCACTTCGGCGTACGTGGTGTTGGGTGGGCCGCCAAACAAGCCCGCTGCGGTGGTGGCAATGCCATCGCCGAGCAACGTGCGGTGCAGGCCAGGCTTCTTCAGATAATCGCGACCGGTGACGCTACCCACGGCAATCACGCCGCCGATGTGCTCGATGGCCGGGGCCAGGGCGACCGGAACGATGAACAGAATCGCCTGCCAGTTGAACTCGGGTGCCGTGAAGTGCGGAATCGCGAACCACGGTGCGGCGGCAATCTTGGCTGTGTCCACCACGCCGAAATAGAACGCCATGRCAAACCCGACCAGTACACCGGAGATGATTGGCACCAGGCGGAAAATACCTTTACCAAACACCGCGACGATCAGGGTGGTCAGCAGCGCCGGCATCGAAATCAGCATCGCCGTCTGGTAGTGAATCAGCTCAGAGCCGTCGCCGGCCTTGCCCATCGCCATGTTGGCGGCAATCGGCGCCATGGCCAGGCCGATGGAAATGATCACTGGACCAATCACCACCGGTGGCAGCAGGCGGTCGATGAAACCGGTGCCTTTGATCTTCACGGCAAGGCCGAGGAAGGTGTAGACGAAACCCGCCGCCATCACCCCGCCCATGGTCGCCGCGAGGCCGAACTGGCCCTTGGCGAGGATGATCGGGGTGATGAAGGCAAAACTCGACGCCAGGAACACCGGCACCTGACGCCCGGTGACGATCTGGAACAGAATCGTCCCCAGGCCGGCGGTGAACAGCGCCACGTTCGGGTCGAGGCCGGTAATCAGCGGCATCAACACCAGGGCGCCGAAGGCCACGAACAGCATCTGTGCACCCGACAGCACCGTGCGCCAGAGCGGATCGTTGAACTCTTGCTGCATGCTTAAGCGTCCTTCTGCTTGGTACCGAAGATCTTGTCTCCGGCATCGCCCAGGCCCGGGATGATGTAGCCGTGCTCGTTGAGTTTCTGATCAATAGACGCGGTGTAGATAATCACGTCAGGGTGAGCTTTCTCGACCGCGGCAATGCCTTCCGGCGCGGCGACCAGCACCATGGCGCGGATGTCCTTGCAACCGGCCTTTTTCAGCAGGTCAATGGTGGCGACCATCGAGCCGCCGGTGGCGAGCATCGGGTCGATGATCATGGCCAGGCGTTCGTCGATTTCCGGGACCAGTTTTTCCAGGTAGGTGTGGGCTTCGAGGGTTTTCTCGTTACGGGCCACGCCCACGGCGCTGACTTTGGCGCCCGGGATCAGGCTCAGCACGCCTTCGAGCATGCCGATACCGGCGCGCAGAATCGGTACTACAGTAATTTTCTTGCCGGCGATTTTCTCGACCGACACCGTGCCGCACCAGCCTTCGATATCGTAGGTTTCCAGCGGCAGGTCTTTGGTGGCTTCATAGGTCAGCAGGGCGCCGACTTCCTGAGCGAGCTCACGGAAATTCTTGGTGCTGATGTCTGCACGGCGCATGAGGCCAAGTTTATGACGGATCAGCGGGTGGCGGATCTCGAGGATGGGCATGGGAAAGGCTCCGGCGGCGGGCAAAAAAACCGGCCTAGATTAATCTATCCGAGGGTGTTGTCCTATAGACATACAGAACGTTAGTCCACAAACGCTTGATCTGATCGTGCGGGATGCGTACCTTTGCCCGCTTTTCCTGAATACGCCACCCCTTGGAGAGCGCCATGTCCGCTGATCTCGAGCATATCCGTCAAATCATGCGAGAGGCTGACTGCCTGTACACCGAAGCTGAAGTCGAGGCGGCTATCGCCCGCGTTGGTGCACACATCAACGAACAACTGGCAGACACTAACCCGGTGGTGTTCTGTGTGATGAACGGCGGCCTGATTTTCGCCGGCAAGCTGCTCACCCATTTGCAGTTCCCGCTGGAAGCGTCCTACCTGCACGCCACCCGCTATCGCAATGAAACCAGCGGCGGCGAGCTGTTCTGGAAAGCCAAGCCGGAAGTGTCGTTTATCGACCGTGACGTGTTGATCATCGACGACATCCTCGACGAAGGTCACACCCTGGGCGCGATCATCGATTTCTGCAAGCACGCCGGCGCGCGCAAAGTGCACACCGCCGTGTTGATCGACAAAGACCACGACCGCAAGGCTCGCCCGGACCTGAAAGCCGATTTCGTCGGCCTGCCGTGCATCGACCGCTACATCTTCGGTTACGGCATGGATTACAAAGGCTACTGGCGTAACGCTAACGGGATCTTCGCTGTTAAAGGCATGTAAACGATGACTACGCCGCGCTTTCTTGATCAATCCTTGTTCACAGATTTGGCCGGGAAAGCGGCGGCTAATCCGCGTGGGCGCCAGCACCACAATTTCCATCAGATGGAAGACGCTTGTCATCGGATGGCCGTAGGCCTGCAACCAAACACCTACATCCCGCCGCACCGGCATTTGGGCGAAAACAAGGCTGAAACCTTGTTGGTGCTCAAAGGGCGGCTTGGGGTGTTGATTTTCGATGAGTCCGGCACGTTGCTGACAAAGCAGATCCTGCAAGCTGGCGGTGATTGTGTCGGGGTGGATCTGCCAGCTGGTGTGTTCCACAGCATTGTGGTGCTGGAAGCCGACAGCTTGATGTTCGAGTGCAAGGCCGGTCCTTACCGCCCTGTGGGTGAAGGTGAGCTGGCACACTGGGCGCCGCGCGAGGGCGAGCCGGGTGTGGCCGAGTATCTGGCGTGGATGCGCGCTCAATTCGATTGATGTCCGGCACACCACCGCGATTTCCTGTAGCAGCCTTCGGCAGCTGCTACAGTGCTGCGCTTCGTCCCTGGAGCCCGTCATGAGTCTATTGATCCGCAGTTGCGCCGCAGTGTTGCTGGCCCTCAGTTTGCCCCTGGCCGCCGCACCTGCGCCGATGCACGCGCAGTACCTGCCACCGGATGACCTGACCCTGCGCGACGCGGAGCCCGAGCAGCAACAGCTCATGCAGGTCACCGAGTATTCCGTGGTCGTGGGTAGCCAACGCCAATCCAGTCAACAGCCGATTCCGGTCACGTCACCGTTGTTGATCCGTCTCAAGGGTAAATCCCTGAACAAAGGCGCGACCATCAGCCAGGTCCTGGTCAATTTCGATGGCGAAAGCAAAAGCCTGAAAAAGCCGGTCTACGACGATAAAAGCAAAACCCTGACGCTGTATTACCCGTTGGCGCAATACCGGGTCGTCATCGACTTGTTGCGCAATGACACGGTGTATTGCCAGTTCTTGAGCTATGCCAATGGCCATGTCTGGGCTGATTTACACACCGCAGCCACTCGTCCGCGTTGAGCCCGGCGGCAAGGGAGGGGTAAACTGCCCGCCCCGTGAAATGTCTGCGAGCTGGAGTCGGCAATGCGTAAAGATAAGAAGCAAGTGATTGGTGACGAGATCGGCGACGAGCAGATCAAGTTGTTCCTCGATTTCGAGCCAGTCGACGCCACTTCGCCGTCGCTGCACAAATTGATCAAGGCCTACCGTGGCCTGCGAATCGATGACTTCGAGCGTTTTCTGACGTTCTTCGTTGCAGCCGGCTTCGACGTTGACGGCCAGGATGAGCACGGCAAAACCTTCGTTGACCTGATCCAGGATCAGCGTAACGCCCCGGATTACATCGAGCTGATCAAAAAGGCTCGCGGCTGATCTCCCAGCCAAACCGATATGTGTGGCGCGGGTTTTACCGGCCATAAAAAAACGCCCCGCTCTCAATGAGAGCGGGGCGTTTTTTATGCGGCCCAATCAAGCGAAGCTTGGGGTCTCGCTGTTTTCTTCAACCAGCTCCAGCGCGATGTTGTTGTGCGCATTGATCTTGCGATACAGCGCCGCATCGGTTTCCAGGACCTTTTCACGAGCCGGGAAGATTTCCGCCAGTTTGGCAGCCCATTCGCCCTTGGCCTTGCCCGCGAAGCATTTTTCGATCAGCTCAAGCATGATCGAAACCGTCACCGAAGCGCCTGGGGAGGCGCCGAGCAGGGCAGCAAGGGAACCGTCCTTGGCCGCGACCAGTTCGGTACCGAACTGCAGAACGCCGCCCTTTTTCGGGTCTTTCTTGATGATCTGCACACGTTGGCCGGCCACTTCCAGGCGCCAGTCTTCGGCTTTCGCTTCAGGGTAGAAACGACGCAGGGATTCCAGGCGCTGCTCCATCGACTGCATCACTTCGCTGACCAGGTACTTGGTCAGGTCCATGTTGTTTTTCGCCACGGCCAGCATCGGGCCGATGTTGCCGGCACGCACTGACATTGGCAGGTCCATGAAGGAGCCGTGCTTGAGGAACTTGGTGGTGAAACCGGCGTAAGGTCCGAACAACAGGGACTTGTTGCCGTCAACGACGCGGGTGTCCAGGTGAGGTACGGACATTGGTGGCGAACCCACGGCGGCCTGGCTGTAAACCTTGGCCTGGTGGTGCTTGACCACTTCCGGGTTGTCGCAACGCAGCCACTGGCCACTGATCGGGAAGCCGCCGAAGCCTTTGCTTTCTTCGATGCCCGAGGCCTGCAACAGCGGCAACGCCGCGCCGCCAGCGCCCAGGAAGACGAACTTCGCGTCGACGTCACGGGTATTGCCGCTGTTGACGTCCTTGATGCTGACGGTCCAACCACCGTTGTTACGCTTGAGGCCAGTCACGCGCTTGCAGTACTTGACCTGTGCATCGGGTGCGCTGGTCAGGTGCTTGAGCAGTTGATTGGTCAGGGCGCCGAAGTTGACGTCGGTGCCATTCAAGACGCGGGTGGCGGCGACAACTTCGTCGGCCGGACGGCCCGGCATCATCAGCGGCATCCAGTCGGCCATTTTGGCTTTGTCTTCGGTGTATTCCATGTCCGCGAAGGCGTGGTGCTTGCTCAGCACCTTGAAGCGTTCCTTGAGGAAGGAAATACCGCTTTCACCTTGCACGAAGCTCAGGTGCGGCACCGGGCTGATGAACGTCTTGCACGAGCCGAACGTGCCTTTTTTGGTCAGGTAGGACCAAAACTGCTTCGACACCTCGAACTGGGTGTTGATGTGCACGGCTTTCTTGATGTCGACGGTGCCATCGGCAGCCTGCGGCGTGTAGTTGAGCTCACACAGCCCGGCGTGACCGGTACCGGCGTTGTTCCATGGGTTGGAACTCTCTGCGGCACCGGAATCCATCAGCTCGACGACTTCCAGCTTGATCGCGGGGTCGAGCTCTTTGAGCAATACCGCAAGGGTGGCACTCATGATGCCGGCCCCAACCAGTACTACGTCGACTGCTTCGTTATGCGCCATTTAACGCGTCTCCAAAATCTGCAGCACCAAATTGTCGGCATGGCTGCCAGGCGTTCCGGGGCGTGTCAGTGATGCCCCTGGTACCCATGTCAGTATCGCCATGTCCGAATCTTCGCAATTTTTCGCAACTTCGACGGACGCTACCGGCCGGGCTAATGAGGTCTATGAACTCATTTCAACACGCGACTGGCAATTCGACTTATGGTCGATACATCCGTTTGTGCAACCAAATCCGTAGCGGACAGGCTTCAGGCTCCGGTGTTCGAGGAGTACTCGGTCCTGTGTCGTTGGGCTGTTTCAGACGCTAATGGTGCATGTTCAGACGCAAAACTATTCATTTGCTCGCCACACTCTTGTGAAGTTGTGAAAACCCGTTTTTTTCACGCTCTTTTGAAGACGTGAACCTCAAAAAAGGGCTGTCCCTGCCTGGCACCGTGCCCGGAAGGATTGCCGTCATGGGGTACATGACTGGCAAAACGGGCAAACAGCTCAGTGACCGAGCGTAATGACAGCTCTGCAGATTCGCGAAAAGTGGAGGTTTTGCTCAAGGAACAGCAAGCGCGCCAGCTTCACTCGATCTGTGTGGGCGGCTCTCTGTGGGCGGTGCGGGGTGTCAATACCGAGGCATTGACGATGCTGCGAGGCCCGATCAGGAGACGTCCTTATAATCGGGGGGAGATTGTATCTAAGAAACGCAGGGAAATGGACGTGTTTAATGACTTTTATTAGGCGTTCGGTCAGGTGGTCAACAGATGTTGCACCCGTGCGCGTGGCTGGCGGGTGCTGACGCGGGCGCTAGGGGGCAGAGGCTGATGCAACCAGTTGAGGCGGATTTCTTCGATTTCGACCCAGCCATCGCCCATCGGCTGGAGGCTGCACTGCTTGAACGCCTGGCAATGACCATTGCTGTCGAGCAGGGCAAAGCAACGGTGCAGCGGGCGTGGCGCGAACAAAGAGACGAGATAGCGCATGGCGAAGAACCTTGTGAGGTGACTGCAGTGAAGATTGCCCATTAGCCGTTACGTGCGAGTGTATGGGCGATGACAGGTGTGTGACAGGAACCGCTTTCCCAAGGGCATGTCAGACATTTCAGTAATGATTGAAGGCCACTGGTTCGCCGCAGTGGCCCACCGCTATACTGCCAGCCTGTTTGTGCCTGATTCTGGAGAGAAGCGCATGTTGCAACGCCTGTTGTTCGGTTTGATCACTGTGACCAGTTTGACCCTCGTCGGCTGCGCCCACAGCCCGCAACAACTGAACCCTGAACCCAAGCTGACGACTCAGCTGGCACCGGTCGGCCATGGTCAGCCCGTGGTGGTGCGTGTAGTGGACGGTCGTCCGTCGCCAACGCTGGGCACGCGCGGCGGCCTGTACCCGGAAACCAGCGCGATTACCGTGCAGAGCGCGCAGATTCTGCCGAAGTTGCAGGCGCAAGCCGAAGCGGCCGTGCGGTTGCTGGGTTTCACACCGAACGCCAACGCAATGAATGCCCCGCAAATCACCGTGACCCTGACCGAGCTGAAGTATCAGTCGCCTAAAGAAGGCATGTATGTGACTGAAGCGACCATCGGTGCGACGTTCCGCTCCGATGTGCAGAACGCCAACCGTCGTTACAGCGGCCGTTACGGTGCATCGCTGGATCAGCGTTTTGGCATGGCACCCAACCAGGAAACCAACACCAAGCTGGTCAGCGATGTGTTGAGTGATGCGTTGACGCGACTGTTCAAGGACCCGACTGTGGGTCAGGTTCTCGGCGAGTAACTTTTCCGCAGAATCAAAAAAGCCCGGAGCCAGCCATGGCCCCGGGCTTTTTTATGTCTGCAATACACCGTTGGCCTGTAGGCGCCGAGCTTGCTCGCGATTGCGTACTGTCAGTCAACGTCAATATTGAATGTGATGCCGCCATCGCGAGCAAGCTCGGCTCCTACAGGTTGAGGTGGTGTCAGGCCGCTTCGGAATAGAAGTCCAGCACGCTCACACCGGTCAGCAAATCCGCTTCCGGCAAGTCCGCATGTTGATGCCCGCCCAGCGCGCAATAGACAAGCCAGTGACGGTCTTGAACGTTGAAGGCGAGGCTTCCCACAAGGTTTTGTTGCTCGTCGCTTGGGGCAATGAGGTAGAGGCGGTCCTGGTTTTCGGCGTGAAGCATGACGGTTTCCATGTCTGTTTGCGTGGGGCCGCAGACTGACGGATTCAGATGACGAAGCCGTGACGCAGGACAGGAATCTGCCAAATGGTGAGTTATTTGTCGTAAAGCAGGTGCAGGCGCAGAGGCATTCGGTAGAATCCGCGCCGCCGTCGTCGGTTCGACGTCTGCCACACCTGTTTTGCTTGAGGTCCGTGATGTCGCTGCATTTGATGACGCTGTTTACTGCCCATCCCGCCAAGCTGGTCAATCTGCTGGCCTTGCTGCTTGCCTTCCCGGGCGGTTGGCTGCTGCATGCAACCCGTCGTCGCGAGCAACGTGCCATGGCCAGTATCCTGGCCCAGCGCCAGAGCCAGCCTGGCATCGAGCCGACCCTCGATTGGGCGACCTTGCGCATGAACCGCTTTTTCTATCGCTTCGGTTTTGCCTGCCTGGGGCTTGCGTTGCTGGTGTCGTGGATCAGCACACGGGTTTGACAGCAAACAACGCAGCAATGAAAACGGCGCCCGAAGGCGCCGTTGTCGTATCCAGCCAAAAACCTTACAGCGGCAAGCCTGCCTTGACGCGGTACTGATTACGCACCGGCGTCGCATATTGCAGCACCATGAATGGGCGATGTTCCATCGGGCAGGCCTCCAGACGGCGCTGCCACTCTTCCTGCGCCTTGGCCAACTCATCGGCCGCAAACACTTGCGACGCTGTCGGCACCTGCAATTGCGGGTCGGCGTCTGTCCACTGGGCGTAAGCCAGGTAATGCACCGGGAACAACCGGTAGCCGCCCAGAATCTGCTTGTCCATCTCGACCGCCAATTGCTTGGTGTCATCAAACAGCTCGGTGATCGGCGCGGCGAAGTTCACATGGACCCGGCCCTTGTAGCCCGTGATGCCCTTGGCGATGCTCACATCGTCTTCGCCCGGTACTTTGGTGTAGCTGCCGGTGGTGGCACGGATGAACAATTCGCGTGCCTTGGCCTGATCGCACGGGTCGTATTCATAGCTGATCGACACCGGGGTGAGGTTCAGCGACTGAATGACTTCGCCGAACGGCTCGTCCTTGCGGCTCATGTGGAACATTTTGAGGATGGCCGATTCGGTGCGGTCGTCGCCGTCTTTCGCCCGGCCTTCGGCCTGGGCGATCCAGATCGAGGCGCAATCGTTGCGGATCGAGTGGTTGATGTAGGCCGACAGCAGTTGATAGGCCGCCATCTTCTCGCGACGACCGGTGATCGAACGGTGCACGATGAAGCTCTTGTTCAGGCGCATCAGGTCGCTGACGAAGGGCTTTTGCAGCAGGTTGTCGCCGATCGCGATGCGCGGTGTCGGCAGGCCTGCGTGGTACACGGCGTAGTTGACGAAGGCCGGATCCATCACGATGTCGCGGTGGTTGGCGATGAACAAGTAAGCGCTGCCGGACTTGAACTGTTCGACACCGGTGTACGTGACACCGTCGGTCGCGCGTTCGATGGTGTGGTCGACGTACATCTCGACCTTGTCCTGCAATGTGGCCACCGATGTCACACCGGCGAACTCTCGACGCAGCCGATGAGCTATAAGAGGTTTAAGCATCCAGCCCAAAGTGCCGGCAAAACGCGGGAAGCGGAAGTGGGTGAGGATATCTAGAAACGCCTTGTCGCCGAGCAGCCTGTCCAGTACCGCTGGGACTTCGCTATCGTCGTAAGGTCGGATGGCATCGAATTCGCCCATCATGCTCTCTTGTTAGAAACGGCTAGGGTAAGTAAAGGTTTTGATCGAAAACCAACGGGGCACGGTCTGAAAAATTAGCCAGACAAAAATAGCCCTGCAAATAGACCGGCGATTATACGCACAAGTCACTTGGGAGACCGCGATGCTGGAACCTGCGCTGTATGAATGTCCGTATTGCGGTGAAGAGGTCGAGACGACGCTGGACTTGTCCGGTGGCGATCAGACCTATATTGAAGACTGTCAGGTCTGTTGTCGGCCGATTACCTTTGTTTTACAGGTTCATGAAGGCGAATGGCATCTCGAAGTCTTTAGTGAAAACGAATGAGGGGTGTCTATGCAGCGCATCTACGAACCTGAAAACCTGATGGAAGGCGAGTTGCTGCAAGGCATGTTGGCCAGCGAGGGCGTCGAGGCGCATCTGGTGGGGCGCGATTTGCTCGGCGGCACGGGCGAACTGCCGATCTTTGGCCTGTTGGGCCTGTCGGTGGATAACGACCAGGCCGAGTACGCCCGCGAGCTGATCACCGCGTACAATGCCGCGCTGCCGCTGCCTGGCGATGAACCCGAGAGCTTTCCCGGCACGCTGGTCTGTTAGGCTGGCGTTCGTTTGATCAAGAGTCGTGTCAGCCCATGTGTGGACGTTATGCCCTGTTTCGCTGGAACCCCGCCTTCGCGGCCCTGCCCGGTTTTCCCGCCGATCAGCAGGCCCAGTGGAATATCTCCCCCAACGACTCGGTATTGATGCTGCGCGCTGGTGCCGAAGGCCAGCGTGAACTGGCCCGTGCCCGCTGGGGGCTGACGCCGCCATGGCTGACCGACCTGTCCCGCACCCCGGCCCACGCCCGTGCCGAAACCGTGGCGGAACAACCGATGTTCCGCCAGGCCTTTCGTRAACGTCGTTGCCTGCTCCCAGCCAACGGTTTCTATGAATGGCGCGGGACCACGCGCAAGCGCCCGTACTGGTTGACGCCGGGGGAGGGCTCTTCGCTGTTTTTTGCCGCTATCTGGGAAGCGTACCCGGTGCAGGAGCAGGTGTGGCTGAGCACTGCGGTGATTACGCAACCGGCGTCGAGCCAGCGGCGACCGTTGATTCTCGATGCGGCGGGGCAGGAGGCGTGGCTCGATCCCGAGACGCCGTTGCATGTGTTGCAGGCATTGCTCGCCAGTGAACCCGCCGCGTTGCGCGAGCGGGTGCTGGCCAATCTGGTGAATGATCCGAAGCTGAATGCGCCGGAGTGTCTGACCCCCGGCTGATTGATCGTTCCCACGCTCCGCGTGGGAATGCCGCCATGGACGCTCCGCGTCCAAAGTGACGCGGAGCGTCACGGGATTCACTCCCACGCAGAGCGTGGGAACGATCGCAACACACTAAACCTTGAACTGATTGATCAACCGCCGCTGCTGTTCGGCCAGTTTGGTCAAATCCGCACTCGCCGCACTTGATTCATCCGCCCCGCCAGCCACTTCATTGGCCACTTGCCCAATGTTGATCACGTTACGGTTGATGTCATCGGCGACTGCACTCTGTTCCTCGGCCGCACTGGCAATCTGGGTGTTCATGTCATTGATCACCGACACGGCCTGCGTAATGGTTTCCAGCGCCTCGGCCGCTTTCGCCGCATGCTGCACGCTTTCGTCCGTGCGGTTCTGGCTGTCTTCCATGACTCGCACCACATCGCGGGTGCCTTGTTGCAGTTGCTGAATCATGGTCTGGATTTCTTCGGTGGCCTTCTGGGTCTTTTGCGCCAGGTTGCGCACTTCATCGGCCACCACCGCAAATCCACGGCCCTGTTCACCGGCACGGGCCGCTTCGATGGCGGCGTTCAAGGCCAGCAGGTTGGTCTGTTCGGCGATTCCGCGAATGGCCGTGAGGATCGCGTTGATGTTCTCGCTGTCCTTGGCCAGTGTTTGCACCACGCCGACAGCCTTGCCAATTTCCACGGCCAGCACGCCAATCGAGTTCGAGGTGTCCCGCACAATTTGCATACCTTGGGCCGCCGCCTGATCAGCATGACTGGCCGCTTGCGCAGCCTGGGTGGCGTTACGTGCCACGTCCTGGGCAGTGGCGGTCATTTCATGCACTGCCGTGGCCACCTGGTCGATCTCGGCCATTTGTTTCTGCACGCCGATGTTGGTACGGATGGCGATGTCGGCGGTGTGTTCCGAGGAGTCACTGACACTCTGCACCGAGGTCACCACCTGCGTGATCATCGCCTGCAATTTGGCCAGGAACGTATTGAAGCCTTTGGCGATCGAGCCCAATTCATCGGCGCGGTCACTGGTCAGGCGGCGTGTCAGGTCGCCTTCGCCTTTGGCGATGTCGTCGAGCATGGCGACCATTTGCTTGAGTGGCCGGGCAATGCCGTGGCCCACCAGCCAGATCACCAGCAAGCCGACACCGGCGATCAACAAACCGACCATGGCCATGCCGAACGTGTCGGATTTGCGCTGGGCGTTCAGGTCGGCCTGCAGTTTTTGCAGATCGGCCATCACCGCATTCAGCGGCAGTTGCAACATCAAGGTCCAGCGGGCGTCGGTCTGGCCAATGCCGAACGGCAGGTACAACTCGATCCGCCCTTGGGCCTTGTCGACGGTGTAGGTCACTTCGCCGCGCTTGAGGTTGGCCATGTTGGCAATCTGTTGGCTGTCGAGGATGTCGCTGACCTTTTCACCGAATTTGCTCGGGTCTTTGGTGTAGGCAACAATTCGGCCGTTGCCGCCGATCAGCGCCATTTCCCCGGCACCGCTGTACAGTTTGTGATTCGCACCCAGGAGCATTTCCTGAATGAAGTTCACTGACAGGTCGGCGCCGACGATGCCCTGGAAGGCGCCGTTGAGCATGATCGGTTCAATAAACGAGGCGAGCATGACGACTTTGTCGCCGACCTTGTAGGGCGCCGGATCGATCACGCAGGATTTTTTGGTTTCCTTGGAGCACAGGTAGTACTCGCTGGCGCGCACGCCGGTGGACAGGGTTTTCTGGTCGTCGACGTCCACCAGTTTGTCCAGGCCGAGGGTGCCGTCCTCATTGCGGAACCACCAGGGCAGGAAGCGCCCGTTGCTGGCGTCGATGCCGTTCACTTGGGTGCCGACGTAGGCCGCATCGTTGTGGTCGAGAGCGTTTTTTTCCCAGCCGATGTAGGTGCCGAGGATCTTCGGGTTCTTGACCACGTTTTCCTTGATCAGGCTGATCAACTGCTCGCGGCTGACGGTCAGTTGTGGCTGGCCATCGGCGCCCGGGGTCCCAATCAGTGCGTTGACCCGCACCAGTCCCCCGGCAATCAGCAGTGGCGCTTCAAGTTCGCGCTGGATCTGGCTGACCTGGGTTTGCGCCAGGGACGTCAGGCGTTGTTCGATAACTTGCTCGAATTGCGCCTGGGTCCGTTCCTGGACCATGTCTTGCGTTCGTGCGCCGGAAAACAGCGCGTACAGCACCAGGGCTGCTACTACGCTAAGTACGATGGCGCCAGCGAGGGCCGCTACGGAGAACTGGATCGACTTGAATTTCATGGGTGCTCCGCACGCAAGAGGACGTCTGCGGTGGTGTATCGGCAGCGGGGCAGTCAGCCATGAGCAAGTGCGGCTTAAATGACTGTTTTGGGTGTGCCCGTGTCGCAATCAGAAAGGTGTCGAACCTTTGTGCTGCAAGGCAGTCAGTGCTGTATGAATTTTTTGCTACTACCGTCATCCCCAGTCGGGGCGGCGGATTTGAAGGAGTGCCGTGATGAACAAGTCTCTGGTTGCGTGCGTGTTGGGTTCAGCGTTGCTGCTTAACGGCTGCGAGACCGTCAACACGACCAGTGCGGGTGAAGTCGGCGTCGTTCGCCAGCAACACATGACCACATTATTGTCGAGCGCACAGGTCAATCAGTCCTACGCGCAGGATTACAAGCAGACCCTGGGGGAAGCGAGCAACAAAAACGTCCTCGACAAGACCAGTACTGAAGCCACGCGTGTTCAGGTGATTGCCGATCGTCTCATCGCCCAGGCGCCAACGTTTCGCCCGGATGCCGCGCAATGGCAGTGGGAGGTCAATCTGATCAAGAGTGAGGATATGAACGCCAACTGCGGTCCTGGCGGCAAGATCATTGTGTACACCGGTCTGATCGACAAGCTGCAACTGACCGACGACGAACTGGCTGCGGTGATGGGGCATGAAATCGCCCACGCCTTGCGCGAGCATGGCCGTGAAGCGTTATCCAAAGCCTATGGCGTGAGTCTCGCGCAGCAATTGGCGATAGCGGCGGGTGCACCCGCCTTGATGGTCGAGGCAGGGAATAACGGCGTGAACCTGTTGATGACCTTGCCCAACAGTCGCACCAATGAAAACGAAGCAGACCTGATTGGCCTGGAGCTGGCGGCGCGTGCGGGCTACAACCCGAATGCGGCGATCACCCTGTGGGAAAAGATGAGCAAGGCTGACGAAGGTGCGTCACCCGAGTTCCTCAGCACTCACCCTTCATCCAGCAGCCGCACCGCCGCGTTGCAGGCGGCGATTCCGAAGGTGATGCCGTTGTACGAGAACGCGCGCAAATCCTGATGTTTTTGTATCGCCAGTGACGGCCTCATCGCGAGCAGGCTCGCTCCTGCATTGGAACTCGGTCAAATGTAGGAGCGGGCTTGCCCGCGATGAACGATAACGCGGTCTACCGTCTTAACGCATCAAACCCAACCGCTGCTCTGCATCGCCTTGTACACCGCCACAATCGCCAAGATAAGGAATGCCGACGCCGCCAGGCGACGGATCAGGGTCAACGGCAGCTTGTCTGCGGCAAAGTTACCCGCCAGAACCACCGGTACGTTGGCAATCAGCATGCCGGCGGTGGTGCCGATGATGACCAGCCACAAATCCGGGTATTGCGCCGCCAGCATCACGGTAGCGACTTGGGTCTTGTCACCCATTTCCGCCAGGAAGAAGGCGATCAATGTGGTCAGGAACGGCCCGAACTTGCGTGCGGTGCTGACGTCGTCGTCCATCTTGTCCGGTACCAGGGTCCACAGGGCGGTGGCGGTGAAGCTGGCGGCCAGGATCCAGTGCAGCGTCGCATTCGAGAAGAAGCTGCCGAACCAGGCACCTACCGCACCGGCGGCTGCGTGGTTGGCCAGGGTCGCGGCGACGATGCCGGCGATGATGGGCCAGGGCTTGCGAAAGCGGGCAGCGAGAATGAGCGCGAGCAGTTGCGTCTTGTCGCCGATTTCGGCCAAGGCAACGATTGCGGTAGGAACGAGAAGTGAATCCAGCATCATCAGGGTTTTTCCTAAGGGGCGGGTCGACACGGCTATGACACGTACAGCCTTCCCGCCCCGGGTAAGGTGTTCGTGTCATAGGTCTTGTCAAACCCTGCGATCCGTCTGATGCGGACGCTTGGGTCGCATACGCCATGGTCTGAGGACCAAGTATGTTGACGTATGCCGGACGAGCATGGCGCTCGTGGGAGACTACTCCCCTAGGACGGAGCGGATTCTGCCTAGGCAAAATCCGTTAGGCAAGCACTTATTTATCAGCCGCGTTTGGCCCGATAGATACGAAACCCCTGGCCCTCAGCCTTGATGGCGCACACGCCGAGGTGCTCTTCGATCAGCGGTTGGTACTTCAGGAAGCTGTTGGCGACCAGGCGAAGTTCGCCGCCGTTTTTCAGATGTTTGGCTGCTTTTCGCAGCAAGTTCTCGGTGGCGTAGTAGTCGGTGTGAACGCCGACATGGAACGGCGGATTGCTCAGAATCGCACTCAAACCCATGGGCGCGGCGTCGATACCGTCACCGGTAATGACGTCAGCTTCCAGACCGTTGGCCGCCAGGGTCAGGCGACTACTGGCAGCGGCAAAGGCATCGACGTCGAGCAACGTCACCTGATTGTGCGGATAACGACGCTTAACCGCGGCACCCAGTACGCCCGCGCCGCAACCGAAGTCCAGCAAGTGGCCGCTCGGTAGCTTGTCCAGGTGCTCCAGCAGCAACGCGCTGCCACGATCCAGTCGGCCGTGACTGAAAACCCCCGGCAAACTGATGACTTTCAATGGCCCCTCAGCCAGTGGCAATTCGTAGGTCTCGGCCAGGCTTTCCAGCGATTTGGCTTCTGGCGCATTGGCCACCGTGACCAGCCAGAGCTGGCAATGACGGGCGCTGTCGAGCTTGCGCGGCTTGCCGAACGGATTCAGTTGTTTGGCTGCCCCTTCGATGCCGCTGCGTTTTTCGCCCACCAGGTACAATTCGCGACCGGCCAGGCGCGAGGCGAGGGCGTTGAGGATGTAGTCGGTCAGGTCCTTGGACTTGGGCAAGAACACCACAGCGGTTGCGAACTCACGCTCGGGGGCGTCTACACCAAAATGACTGCGCTCGGCGAAACGTGCGTCCAGCGCGGCTTGATCGCCGGCATGCCAGCACCAGCCGTGGGCGTCGGGCAAGCGGCCCAGCAGGTCATCGGCGGGCAAACCGGCGAGTAACACCGAGCCCTGGAATAATTCGGCCTGACGAAGCAGTACTTCACTGCGCGGATCCATACTCTGCTCCTTGAAAAAAAGTGCGGCAGTTTATCAACTGACGACCCGCAGCGCTGTACCGCTGAAGTAGGCCTGCGCGTTTTCGCTCAACTGCCCGACGATTCGCTGCCGCGCCTCGCGACTACCCCAGGCGTTATGCGGGGTGACGATCAATCGCGGGATGTCATCGGCCAGCAAGGGATTGCCCGCCGTCGGGGGCTCGACACTCAGCACATCGGTGGCGGCGCCGCCCAGATGACCCTTGCGCAGCGCATCGGCCAGCGCCTGCTCATCGATCAAGCCACCGCGCGCGGTATTGACCACGAAGGCACTGGGTTTCATCGAGGCCAGTTCGCGGGCGCCGATGAAATGGCGGGTGTGTTCGTTGAGCGGGCAATGCAGGGTCAGCGCATCGATTTGCGGCAGCAATTCATTTAACGGCAGCCGATCCGGGCGGGCAGGTCGGCCGGGAATCTGACCGAGCAGCACACGCATTCCGAACGCTTCGGCCAGCCGCGCGACTGCGCTACCAAGTTCGCCATGGCCGAGCAAGCCGAGGGTTTTGCCTTCCAGTTCGACGATCGGGTAATCGAGCAGGCAGAACTGTTTCGCTTGCTGCCAGCGGCCTTCACCCACGGCTTTTTGGTAGTCAGCCAGGCGTGTCGCCAGGTTGAGCAGCAGCATGATCGTGTGCTGTGCCACCGATGGCGTGCCGTAACCCTGGCAGTTGCAAACAGTAACGCCATGGGCGCGGGCGGCGGCGAGGTCGACATTGTTGGTGCCGGTGGCCGTGATCAGGATCAGCTTGAGCTGGGGGCTGGCAGCGATGGCGGCGGCATCGATCAGGATCTTGTTGGTGATGGCGACGGTGGCGCCCTTTATACGTTCGATCACTTGATCCGGCGTGGTCTGTGCGAACAGTTGCAACTCGTCGAAACAGGCCTGCAGCGGGCCGAGGTCGAGGTCGCCGAGGTCCAGGGACGGGTGGTCGAGGAAAACGGCGCGGCGAGAGTTCGTCATCAACTGTACCTTTTGTGCATTGAACTGAAGGCGTAATCTGCCGAGCCTACCAGATGAAACAAATGGTTACCCATTGCACAAAAGTAGCTAAGTTGACGCGCTATGCGATGAAGCACCGACATCCCTGTAGCAGTTGGCGAAGCCTGCGTTCGGCTGCGCAGCAGTCGTAAACACAGAGCATGCGGACTTCCTGTAAGAGCGCGGTGCCTGATTTCACGACTGCTGCGCAGCCGAACGCAGGCTTCGCCAGCTGCTACAGGGATGTTGTCAGCCTGGATTTTTCATTTCGACCGATCTGCCCCCAAAGGAGCCCCGATGTACTGGACAGAATTCTTGACCGTTGCCCTGATTCACTTGTTGGCCGTGGCCAGTCCCGGCCCGGACTTTGCCGTGGTGGTGCGTGAGAGCGTGACCCATGGTCGTCGCGCCGGCACCTGGACGGCGCTGGGTGTCGGTACGGCGATTTTCCTCCACGTCGGCTATTCGTTGCTCGGCATCGGTCTGATCGTGTCCCAGTCGATCGTGCTGTTCAACGCGCTGAAATGGGCCGCTGCCGCGTACTTGTTGTACATCGGCTACAAGGCCCTGCGTGCGCAACCGGCCAAAGCGGTCGATGACAATCTGCACAAGGAGGCCGGCGAACGCACCGCACGTGGCGCCTTCACGTCCGGTTTCGTGACCAACGGTCTGAACCCCAAAGCCACGCTGTTCTTCCTGTCGCTGTTCACGGTCGTCATCAACCCGCACACGCCGCTGGCGGTGCAAGCCGGTTACGGGGTTTATCTGGCGGCGGCGACTGCGTTGTGGTTCTGCCTGGTGGCGCGCCTGTTCAGCCAGCAGCGTGTGCGCGCCGGCTTCGCCCGCATGGGCCACTGGTTCGACCGGACCATGGGCGTGGTGCTGATTGCCATCGGCGTGAAGCTCGCTTTCACCGAGATGCATTGATCGCGCCGGCGCGTTACTGACATCGAACTCCCACAAATGCTGGCGTAAAGCTAGCATTTGATCGGCTCTGCAAATCATTCCTTTGGCTGATTTGGCTGTCATGGAAGGGCACTAGAGTGCTTAACATTCAGCCAACACCGTGCAGTCAGAAAAGGGATTCTTATGTTGCAGACTCGCGTTATCCCCCCAGCCGAAGGCGCTTACCAGTATCCGCTGCTGATCAAGCGGCTGCTGATGTCCGGCGCTCGTTATGAGAAAACCCGCGAGATCATCTACCGCGACCAGTTGCGCTACAGCTATCCGACCCTGATCGAGCGGGTTGCGCGGCTGGCCAACGTGTTGACGGCAGCCGGCGTCAAGGCCGGGGATACCGTGGCGGTGATGGATTGGGACAGCCATCGATACCTGGAATGCATGTTCGCCATCCCGATGATCGGCGCGGTGATCCACACGATCAACGTGCGCCTGTCGCCGGAACAAATCCTCTACACCATGAACCATGCCGAGGACCGCTTTGTGCTGGTCAACAGCGAGTTCGTGGGGCTGTACCAGGCGATTGCCGGGCACCTGACCACGGTCGAGAAAACCCTGCTGCTCACCGACCTGCCGGAAAAGACCGCCGACCTGCCCAACCTGGTCGGCGAGTACGAGCAATTGCTGGCAGCGGCCAGTACGCAGTACGACTTCCAGGACTTCGACGAAAACTCGGTCGCCACCACGTTCTACACCACCGGTACCACCGGTAATCCCAAAGGTGTGTATTTCACCCATCGGCAACTGGTGCTGCACACCATGGGCGTCTCGACGATCATGGGCGCCATCGACAGCGTGCGCCTGTTGGGCACCAACGACGTGTACATGCCGATCACCCCGATGTTCCATGTGCATGCCTGGGGCTTGCCGTATGTGGCGACCATGCTCGGGCTCAAGCAGGTTTATCCGGGCCGTTACGATCCGGAATACCTGGTGGAGCTGTGGCGAAAGGAGAAGGTCACCTTTTCCCACTGCGTGCCGACCATTCTGCAAATGGTCCTCAATGCCAAAGCGGCGCAAGGCACGGACTTCGGCGGCTGGAAAATTGTCATCGGCGGCAGCGCACTGAATCGCACCCTGTACGACGCGGCCAAGGCCAAGGGCATTCAGTTGACGGCCGCTTACGGCATGTCGGAAACCGGGCCACTGGTGTCGTGTGCTCACCTCAACGATGAGTTGATGGCGGGTAGCGAAGACGAACGCACCACCTATCGCATCAAGGCCGGCGTGCCGGGGCCATTGGTCGAGGCGGCGATCGTCGACACCGACGGCAATTTCCTGCCCGCCGATGGCGAAACCCAGGGCGAACTCGTGCTGCGTGCGCCATGGCTGACCGAGGGTTACTTCAACGAGCCGCAGAAGGGCGCCGAGCTGTGGGCCGGGGGCTGGCTGCATACCGGCGACGTGGCGACGCTGGACAGCATGGGCGTGATCGACATTCGTGATCGCATCAAAGATGTGATCAAGACCGGTGGCGAGTGGATCTCGTCGCTGGACCTTGAAGACTTGATCAGTCGTCACGAGGCGGTACGTGAAGTAGCAGTGGTGGGCATCGCCGATCCGCAGTGGGGCGAGCGGCCGTTTGCGCTGCTGGTGATCCGCGAGGGGTATGAGATTGGGGCCCGGGAACTCAAGGAACACCTCAAGCCATTCGTGGAGTTGGGGCACCTGAGCAAGTGGGCGATCCCGAGCCAGATCGCCCTTGTTACTGAAATTCCCAAGACCAGTGTCGGCAAGCTCGACAAGAAGCGCATCCGCCTCGACATCACTGAATGGCAGGCCAATAACAGCGCCTTCCTCTCGACGCTTTAAGCGTTTCCCGGTGTGCCCGAAAGGGCACGCCAGGCCCACCAAGCAAGCGCTTGGCTTGTGTAATCCGGATTTTCAGCCATCCTTGCCGTGCCGACAGGTGTCGGACTGGCAAAGGACTGTTCCAGAGTGGCTGGCAGCTGCAAATCACACTTTAGAGGGATCAAGCTCTACTACCTGCTGGCTATAGTCCGCTCAAGGATTTTTAAGAACGGAGCTCACGTACAAACGGGGCGATTCAATTTTGGAGTGACTTCGGGACGCCTTGGTTCCCCGTCACCCACAACGTTTTTAGAAGTACTCACTGCCATAACAATAATGCACATGGAGTAGCGTCGATGACATCAGTAAACACGTTCTGGCGCCGGGCGAAATTGCCTCTGGCGGTCAGTCTCGCCTCTACGCTCGCCGGGCCTGCATTCGGCGTCAGTTTCAACGTTGGTGAAATCGAAGGTCAGTTCGATTCGTCGCTCTCCCTGGGTATGAGTGTCTCGACCCAACAGCCGAACAAGAATCTGATTGGCGTGAACAACGGCGGGCACGGCCTGTCACAGACCTCCGATGACGGTCACTTGAACTTCAAGAGCGGGCAAGCGTTCTCGAAGATCTTCAAGGGCATCCATGACCTCGAATTGAAATACGGCGATACCGGCGTGTTTGTCCGGGGCAAATACTGGTACGACTTCGCGCTGCAAGACGAAGACCTGGAATTCAAGAACGTCGAAAACGACGGTCGCAAGGAGGGCGCCAAATCTTCCGGCGGCCAAATCCTCGACGCCTTCGTCTATCACAACTACTCCATTGCCGATCAGCCGGGCTCCGTGCGTTTGGGCAAGCAGGTGGTGAGCTGGGGTGAAAGTACCTTCATCGGCGGCGGCATCAACTCGATCAACCCGATTGACGTGTCCGCGTTCCGTCGTCCAGGCGCCGAGATCAAGGAAGGCCTGATCCCGGTCAACATGTTCTACGTGTCGCAGAGCCTGACCGAGAACCTGTCGGCTGAAGCCTTCTACCAACTGGAATGGGACCAGACCGTCGTCGATAACTGCGGCACGTTCTTCTCTCAGCCAGACATCGTGGCCGACGGTTGCGACAACAACCTGCGCGTGCTGAACAAACGTTCGCAGATTCCAGCCATTGCGTTGGGCCCGTTGGCTGCCAACGGTGTCAACGTCGACGAGGAAGGTGTACTGGTTCAGCGCGGCGGCGACCGCGACGCACGGGACAGCGGCCAGTGGGGCGCATCCTTCAAGTACATGTTCGACCCGCTGGACACCGAGTTCGGCGCCTACTTCATGAACTACCACAGCCGTGCGCCGATCTTCAGCGCCACCGGTGCACCTCAGTCGGTCTACAACACGGCGGCTGCACTGCCAGGCCCATTCGCCGCACTCGCCCCGTTGCTGGTGGCCGGTAACTCGAAGTACTTCATCGAATACCCTGAAGACATTCGCCTTTATGGCTTGAGCTTCTCCACCACCCTGCCTACCGGTACCGCGTGGCAAGGTGAACTCAGCTACCGTCCAAACGCGCCGGTGCAGTTGAACTCCACTGACATCCTGTTCGCCGGTGTACGTCCTTTGGGCGGCGCACTGGGTAACGCTTCGTTGCTCTCTGCGGCTCCGGGTCAAGATCTGCACGGGTACAACCGTAAAGAAGTCACCCAGTTCCAGACCACCCTGACGCACTTCTTTGATCAGGTCATGGGCGCCAGCCGTCTGACCCTGGTCGGTGAAGTGGGCGTGACGCACGTCGGCGGCCTGGAAAGTACCGACGACGTCCGTTATGGCCGCGATCCGGTCTATGGTCCGGGCATGTTGCCAGCCACTGGCGCAGTCAATACGTGCGTGGCACTCAACACCAGCACCATCAACGGCGCCGGTCCGGGCACCGCCACCAACAACCGCAGCCGCAACTGCAACAGCGATGGCTTCACCACGGCGACTTCGTGGGGCTACCGCGGTCGTGCGATCTGGGAATACAACGACGTGTTCGCCGGTGTGAACCTCAAGCCTAACGTGGCCTGGTCCCACGACGTAGACGGTTACTCGCCAGGTCCTGGCGGCAACTTTGAGGAAGGTCGTAAAGCGGTGAGCCTGGGTGTCGATGCCGAGTACCAGAACACCTACACCGCGAGCCTGGCTTACACCAACTTCTTCGACGGCAAGTACACCACTGTAGATGACCGCGACTTTGTTGCGCTCAGCGTCGGCGTGAACTTCTAAGCACTGTTTTTTCAGGACGAACACACATATGAAAATAACAAAGAGTCTGTTCCATGCTGGTGTTCTGGGGCTTTCGCTGCTGGCGACGAGCGTGATGGCGGCGGTCCCTGCGGCCGAAGCCGACAAACTGGGCAAGAGCCTGACCCCGATGGGGGCCGAGATGGCGGGTAATGCCGACGGTTCGATCCCGGCCTGGAAACCAATGCCGAAAAACGCCGGCACCGTCGACAGCAAAGGTTTCCTGTCCGACCCGTTCGCCAGTGAAAAACCGCTGTTCACCATCACGGCGCAGAACGTCGACCAGTACAAGGAAAAGCTTGCCCCGGGCCAGTACGCGATGTTCAAGCGCTACCCGGACACCTACAAGATGCCGGTTTATCCGTCCCATCGTGGTTCCACCGTGCCGGATGACGTGTTCGCCGCCATCAAGAAGAACGCCACCACTACCACCCTGGTGTCCGGTGGCAACGGTCTGGAAAACTTCGAAACCGCTGTGCCGTTCCCGATTCCGAAAAGCGGTGTGGAAGTCATCTGGAACCACATCACCCGCTATCGCGGCGGCAGTGTGACCCGTCTGGTGACCCAGGCCACGCCACAGCCGAACGGCTCGTACAGCCTGGTGTACTTCCAGGATCAGTTCGTGTTCCGCGACAAAATGAAGGACTACGACCCGAAAAACCCGGGCAACATCCTGTTCTACTTCAAGCAGAAAGTGACCGCGCCGGCACGTCTGGCGGGTGGTGTGCTGCTGGTGCACGAAACCCTCGATCAGGTGAAGGAACCGCGTTCGGCGTGGGTCTACAACGCCGGTCAGCGTCGTGTGCGTCGTGCACCACAAGTGTCCTATGACGGGCCGGGTACCGCGGCGGATGGCCTGCGTACCTCCGACAACCTGGACATGTTCAACGGTGCGCCGGATCGCTACGACTGGAAGCTCGAAGGCAAAAAAGAGATGTACATCGCCTCCGACAGCTACAAACTCGACTCGCCGAGCCTGAAGTACGACGACATCATCAAGGCCGGTCACATCAACCAGGACCTGTCGCGTTACGAGTTGCGTCGGGTCTGGCATGTGGTCGCTACTTTGAAGGAAGGCCAGCGTCACATCTACGCCAAACGTGACTTCTACATCGACGAAGATACCTGGCAAGCCGCTGTGATCGATCACTATGACGGTCGCAATCAGCTGTGGCGTGTGGCGGAAGCTCACTCCCAGCAGTATTACAACGTGCAAGTGCCGTGGTACACCCTGGAAGCCCTGTACGACCTGCAATCGGGTCGCTACCTGGCGCTGGGCATGAAGAACGAAGAGAAGTCGGCGTATGACTTCGGCTTCACCGCTACCACCAGCGACTTCACACCTGCTGCACTGCGTCAGGACGGGGTTCGCTAACCTGTACTGATCAGAGGCCGCATCCTCAAAAAACGCCCCGACTGGTTCGGGGCGTTTTTTTTTTGACGTTCATAAAGCCCTGTGTAGCAGCTGCCGAGCCTGCGAGGCTGCGTCCGGCTGCGCAGCAGTCGTAAACC
>NZ_JBFUBK010000087.1:0-42290 GCF_056405815.1 Pseudomonas sp. P1_F1_2
CCCGCAAGCTATGCCGGGTGGCATTCGCTCTCATGAAAAACCAGAGCGAATACCAGCCAAATTTAAGGCTGCAGGGTTCCCCTGCAACATAGAATCTCCCACAGTGGAATGCATTCCAAATGTGGGAGCGTGGCTTGCCCGCGATAGCAATCTTGAATTCAACCCATCAACCGCGCCGTACCGAACAGCCTGACCCGACTCAATTCCCCTGCTGATTCTTCCAACAAAATCGGCGCCGTGCCCCCAGGCATCACAACACTCACGGCCCCCGCCGCCACCCAACCGACCGACCACGCCGCGCACGCCACCGCACTGGCGCTGGTGCCCGATGACGCCGTCGGCCCTTCCCCGCGCTCAAACACCCTCGCAACCACCCGGCCTTCAGATTCAAGCATCGCCCATTGCAGGTTCACCCCCGCCGGACACGGCGCCCCTGCCCCGGTCGGCAAGGCATACGCAATGCGCAGCAGTCCTTGCGCCAACGGTGCTTCACGCATCTGCTCATTACTCGGCAACGCGGCAGCGTCCGCCACCAGCGTCACGCAATGAGGATTGCCGATGCGCACAAACTGGCTGCGGCTCCACGCCGGTTCGAGCGCGGCCAATGGCGCCACATGGCTGACATCACACCCCTTCAACAACTCGCCTTCAATCCCCTGCGCACCCACGGCTTGCGGCCCGAACGACGGTTTGCCCAAATCCAGCCAGAACCCGTGCACGCCCTCGACCTCGGCCGGTATGACGGTCGTTTCAACCGGCGAAACCGCGTCAGCCTTGTCGTGATGAACCCGCAGCAGGCAGGCACCCTCCTTCGGCATCAAGCCTTGCTCGCTCAGTGACTGGGAAAAGATCGTCAGCCCATTGCCACTGCGTTCGGCCAGTGTGCCGTCGGTGTTGACGATCAGCAGGTCATAAGGTGGCGCCGATTGAAACGGCCCGACCAGCAAACCGTCGCTGCGATGATCTTTGCTGCCGGGCGGTTGAGTACCGGGCGCCCAGGCGCAGAACTTCTCGATGGCCGCCAGTCCCCATTTCTCAAGGGTTTGCGCGGCAAGGTCGGCCTGTTCAGGTAATTCGATACCGCTTGCGCGCACGGCGTCAGGCGCCACGACGATATAAATATTGCCTCGCGCATCGTACATCCCCGCCATGTCGCCTCCTGCCTGAG
Organism: Pseudomonas sp. P1_F1_2; assembly: GCF_056405815.1. Taxonomy (NCBI): domain Bacteria; kingdom Pseudomonadati; phylum Pseudomonadota; class Gammaproteobacteria; order Pseudomonadales; family Pseudomonadaceae; genus Pseudomonas; species Pseudomonas sp. P1_F1_2. Next base: position 1,169 of record NZ_JBFUBK010000087.1, read on the forward strand.
CAATCAAAGTGTCGACGATATCGCGAAACAACCGCTGGCTGTGCAAGGATGTGGACCTGCCTGACCGCGAACCGCTGCGGACACTGACCGAACCCCGCGGGTCAGTCGGTGTCCTTTGGGGACGCGACGTTTTTTGCCAAGGATTGATATGACCAACCTTCACACCCAAACCCCGCTGGTTCCCGGCCGTCTGGAGCAGATGTCCACGCGCATCGCGTTCTTCATCGCCGGTCTCGGCATCGCCGCCTGGGCGCCGCTGGTGCCTTACGCCAAGGCACGGGCCGGGCTGGAGGAAGGGACGCTCGGTTTGCTGCTGTTGAGCCTGGGGGTCGGTTCGATTCTGGCGATGCCGATGGCCGGGTTGCTGGCCGCGCGCTTCGGTTGCCGGCGAGTGGCGACTGGGGGAACGCTGTTGATTTGTGTGGCATTGCCGCTGCTGGCGACGGTCTCGTCCATACCGGGGTTGATCGCCGCGTTGTTCTTGTTCGGCGCCGGGCTCGGCACGGTGGATTCGACCGTCAACCTGCAAGCGGTGATTGTCGAGCGGGCCAGCGGCAAGAACATGATGTCGGGGTTTCACGGGATGTTCAGCCTGGGCGGGATTGTTGGCGCGGCCGGTGTCAGTGGCCTGCTTGGCCTTGGGTTTTCACCGCTGGGCGCGATGGCCGTGGTCATTGTGGTGCTGGTACTGGCGTTGCTCAAGGCGGCGCCCCACCTGTTGCCCTATGGCAGCGAAAGCACAGGGCCTGCGTTTGCCGTGCCCCATGGCATCGTGCTGTTTATTGGCGGGATGTGCTTCATCGTGTTCCTGGCCGAAGGCGCGGCGCTCGACTGGAGTGCGGTATTTCTGGCGCAGGAACGCGGGATCGATACCGCGTATGCGGGACTTGGGTATGCGGCATTTGCACTGACCATGACGGCCGGGCGCTTAACCGGTGACCGGATTGTCCGACGCCTGGGTTCGACGCGGGTGATTGTGTTTGGCGGGCTGACAGCCGCGACGGGCCTGGCGTTGGCCACGTTCGCACCGGCCTGGGAAGCAGCGCTGGCCGGTTATGCGTTATTGGGCGCGGGGTGTTCCAACATTGTGCCGGTGCTGTACACCGCCGTCGGTAAACAAACGGTCATGCCCGAACACATTGCCGTGCCGGCCATCACTACGTTGGGCTATGCGGGCATCCTCGCCGGCCCGGCCGTGATCGGATTTATCGCCCATGGCAGCAGCTTGAGTTTTGCCTTCGGCTTGATGGCATTGCTGCTGGTGGCGGTGGCGATTGGCGGGAAAGTGTTGAGAGCCTGAAACAGCAATCGCGGGCAAGCCCGCTCCCACATTTGTTTTGTGTCGTTCACAAAACCTGTAGGAGCGGGCTTGGTCCGGGCGGCGTTCCGACGTTGAAGTCACCTCGCTCTATCAGAAGCCGACGCTGGCCTGCACAAAGAACGTACGCGGCGCTCCGACGTACATCCCCGAGTTGTTGTCGCTGGAGCGAGTGAAGTACTGCTTGTCGAAGATGTTTTTCACCCCCGCCGCCAGTTTCAGGTTTGACAACTGCGCACCGAAGTCATACCCGCCGCGCGCGTTCCAGGTCACGTAACCCGGAATGTCGCCGAACTGGCCGTCCGCAGTCCCTTCGGTGATGTAATTGCCGTTGAAACTGCCATCGGCGTTCACGCCTGTACCCGGCGAGCGCTGCTTGGACTGGGCAAACGCATCGAGGTTGTAAGTCCAGCGATTGATGTCGTAACGCAACCCGGCGGTGGCCACCTGGCGCGAATAGAACGGCAGGTCACGGCCCTTGAAGCCCGGAATCTCACCCTCATACGTCGCGCGGGTGTAAGTGAAACCGGCGTTGGCCGTCAGGCCTTCCAGCATCGGGTTCAGCGCCGCCATGTCGTAATGCACCGACGTTTCAATGCCCTGGTGCTTGGTCGCGCCGAGGTTGGTCCAACCCACATCGTTGCTGATGTATTGCAGTTCGTCGTCGAAGTCGATGTAGAACAGCGTCACTTCGCCGCCCCACACGTCATCGTTGTAGCGCGTACCGATTTCGTAGGTCTTGGCCTTTTCCGGCTCCAGGCCATTGGCCGGGTTGTCGCCAATGCCACCCTGGCCGAGCTGGAAATATTGCAGGCTGCCGAACGACGTTTCGTAGTTGGCGAACAGCTTCCACGCTTCGGACATGTGATACATCACGCTCAGGGCCGGCAGCGGCTCGTTGCTCTCGATGCTGCGGCTTTTCGCCGGTACACGCTTGCCGGCGGTGTCGAGCACGGCGCGGTCGTGCCAGTCAGTGCTGATGTGTTCAAAGCGAATACCCGGGGTCACGGTCCAGTTGCCGACATCAATCTTGTTGTCGACATACACCGAGTTGGCTTCGGTGCCACCGGTACGGTCCTGGAACACGTGGCCATCGGAGGTCTTGGTGATCACCGGCTGATTGTTCACCAACGCCACGCGGCTCGATTCTTCGTGCATGGCTTCCTTCAGGTAGCGATAGCCGACGCTGACTTCCTGAGTGGTCGGGCCCACATCAAACACATGGGACACCCGTGGCTCGATGCCGTACGTGTAGTAAGTGCGCGGGTACGAGCTGAGGGTTTTCTGGTCGCGGGCGGCGATGTTGCTGCCACGAAAACTGTCGGTGTAATACGTCAGCACTTCGGCCTGGGTGCGGTCGTCGATCTGCCGCGCCCAGCGAAAGGACACATCTTTACGACGGCCGCTGAAATTGTCGTGGTCACGGTCGGACTGGAACGGATCGGCGTCGTACTGCGCCTGCGTCAGGCCGCCGGGCATGTCGGCGCTGGCGTCGTAGTAGTGAAAATTGAGGCTGAAATCGTCGACATCGGTGGGTGCCCAATGGGTCTTGAGGATCACGTCGTCGATGTCGTTGCCGTTGTTGCTTTCGCGGTAACCGTTGCCGTTGACGCCGGAATACAACAGCGCCATGCCGATGCCGTTGTCCGCCGTGCCGCCGAGGAACGCGGTGTCGATGTGTTTCCAGCCACCGTACTGGGACGTTTCCAGGGTGGTGCCGATTTCACCAGTGGCCTTTTCCGGGATGGCGCGGGTGACGAAGTTGATCACGCCACCGACGTTCTGTGGCCCGTAACGTACCGAACCGGCGCCGCGTACCACGTCGATGCTGTCGAGGTTGCCTGAGGAAATCGGCGCCATCGACAGTTGCGGCTGGCCATAGGGGGCGAACGCGGCGGGGACGCCGTCGATCAGCACCGTGGAGCGTGGCGACAGGCGCGAGGTCAGGCCGCGCACGCCGACGTTCAGGGAAATATCGCTGCCGCCGGTGCCGTTGGCGTCCTGCACTTGCACGCCGGGAACGCGTTTGAGCACGTCGCCAACGTTCATCGCGCCCTGCTCGATCATCGCTTCGCGGCGCACCACCGTCCGCGCGCCAGGGTGGTTCTGCACCAGGGCTGCATCGGCATTATCAAGCCAGTCGCCGACCACTTTGATGTCGGTCACGCCCAGTTCGATCGGGCCATTGGCGGCGGAAGTCGGTGCCGGCATCAGCGTGACCGAGCCTTCATCGATCTGGTATTGCAGACCGCTGCCTTGCAGCAATTGACGCAAGGCTTCTTCAGGCGAGAAGTTGCCGTCTACCGCCGGGGCTGTTTTGCCGGCCACCAGTTCCGGACTGAAAAAAACCTGCAGCGAGGTTTGCTGACCCAGTTCACTCAAGGCCTCGCCCAACGGCTGGGCCGGAATGCGGATGGCGTCAGCGGCGAATGCCTGAGGCAGCGCCGAGCTGATGGCCAGGGCAAGCGCGAGCCGCAGCCAAGGGGAATTGTTGTTTTTAGCGGTGGTTTTCTTCACGTCGAACAGTGTCCTGAGAATCGCAAGAGTGTGCGTCTGTTAATGCAAACCAGTTGCAGTTGGACAAGAAGACGATGAACTCGAAAAAAACCTGAATCGGTTTGGAAATTAATTGGAAATTATTTCCTGACTGCCGTCATCGAGGGTGCGCACGGCCACCGGCAGGATGCTCGGCAAGGCCTTGAGCAGTGCATCGGTGTTGTCGGATTTGAACACGCTGGTCAGGCGCAAATTGCCCACTTTATCGTTGCCGACCGTGAGGGGTTTGGCCCGGTAGCGTGACACTTCGGCAGCCACTTCGCTGAGGCTGGCGTTGTTGAACACCAGTTTGCCGCTGCGCCATGCGGTCAGTTCCTCGGGATTGATCGCATAGGCGGCTGCGACCACCCCTTGCGCATCGATGCGGGTACCGAGGCCGGCAGTGACGGTGATGAAATCAGCGCCCTGCCCCTGAACCTTGACCGTGCCCTGCTCCACCGCCACCCGGGTTTGCGTGGGGTCGCGACGTACATCGAAACGCGTACCGGTGACCGTGACCTTGCCGTTGCCGGCCTCGACCACAAACGGCCGGCTGGTGTCATGTTCAACGCTGAACATGGCCTCGCCTTCCGTCAATTCGATGGCCCGATGATTCTTTTCATAACGCACCTGCACGCGGCTGCGGCTGTTCATGTCGATCACCGAACCGTCCGGCAACGCCACATGGCGACGCTCGCCCAGCGCGGTGGAATATTCAGCCGTATACGCTGCCGGATGATTCAAACCGCTGAACAATCCCAGCCCCAGTGCTACCGCGACGATGCTCGCCGCCACGGCATAACGCGCCAATGGCTGGCGTTTGCGGCGGGTCGATGGGGTTTCGCACAAGGCTTGCAGGCGTTTGACCGGCAGCCTATCTGCAGCCGTCCACAAGCCCTGAAGAATCTTGAATTCGTCGCAGTGTTGAGGATGTTCGCTCAGCCAGGCTTCAAAGCGTTGGACCTCTTCGACGCCCATCGCCCGCTCCTGCAAACGCACAAACCAGCGCGCCGCCTCGTCGCGAACGGTTGTTTGCCCGCACGCACAATCACGAGTATCCATCATGGAAGTTCCTGTTTGGCTGGGGATGAGAATGCGCGGCCAGTCATGGGTACAGTCCGTCGAGGCGGTCGCGCAGATGCCGCAGGGTGCGGATCATATACTTTTCCACCATGTTCTTGGACAGGCCCAGGCGTTCGGCGATTTCAGCCTGGGTCAGGCCTTCGATCTTCTGCCACACGAATATTTTGCGGCAGTTGATCGGCAACTCGGTGAGCGCCCGTTCGATGGAATCAGCCAACTGAACCGCCTGCATGAAATGCTCCGGGTCGCCGGACGACGACACACTGTGATCATTCGCCTGCGACTCCATGGCGCCCCGCCGATCCTCACGCCGATAACCATCCACCGCGATGTTGCGCGCGGTCTGGTGCAAATAGGCCCGGGGTTGCTCCACCACCGCCGAATCGGACTCAAGCACCCGCACAAAGGTGTCGTGGGCCAGGTCCTCGGCCTGCTGACGATTTCTCAGGCGACGGGTCCAGGTGCCAACCAACTCTTCGTAATGCTCGAAAAAGCCGTGTCTGCGGGGCAGCTTGGGGGTCATTGCGGTGTGCTGTGGGGATGGAGGCGCGAATAGTAATGCTTCCTATTAACTGGAAGCAATGGATACTACGTCGCCAACGTCGCCGCCAGTCAGTCAAACCAACGACCCCCATTGCAGGGGCCGTTGCCAATCACTCAATCAGTGCGCAATGCACACCGATTTCAGCTCGGTATACGCCTCAATCACCGCACGACCGAACTCACGGCCCATGCCCGATTGCTTGACGCCACCAAACGGCATCGCCGGGTCGAGCAGTACGTGGGCGTTGACCCACACCGTGCCGGCTTCGATGCGTGGCACCAGGTTCATGGCTTTGCCCAGGTCATTGGTCCACAGGCTGGCGGCCAAACCGTAACGGTTGTCGTTGGCCAGCGCGATCACGGCGTCTTCGTCGTCGAACGGCATCACGCCCAGCACCGGGCCGAACACTTCTTCCCGGGCCACGGCCATGCTGTGGTCGATGTCGGCCAGAATGGTGGGCTGCACATAGAAGCCCTCGCCTTCCACCAACTCTCCGCCCGAGACCACGCGCGCGCCTTCACGGCGAGCCAGTTCGATGTGCTTGAGCACGCTTTGTTGTTGCTTGCGCGACACCAGTGGGTTGATCGCGGCATTGCAGTTCATGCCCGCGCCGATCGGCATGGCCGATACCGCTGCGGCGAGCGCTTCGACGAATTGGTCGTGGATCGAGCGGTGTACATAGAAGCGCGAAGCCGCTGCGCACACCTGGCCATTGTTCAGCAGGCCACCGAGGATCGCGCCCTGCACGGCTTTTTCGATGTCGGCATCAGCGAGCACGATCATCGGGTTTTTGCCGCCCAGTTCCAGCGAGAAGCGCGTCATGTTTTCCATGCACGCCACGCCAACGCTTTTGCCCACGGCAGTGGAACCGGTGAACGACACTTTGCTCACCAGCGGATGCGCGGTCAGCACGCCACCCACCGAAGCACCGCCACCGGTGACAACGTTGAACACGCCGGCCGGGATGCCCGCTTCAAGGGCCAGTTCGGCCAGGCGCATGGCGGTCAGCGGGGTTTCCATTGCCGGCTTGATGATCACCGTGCAACCGGTGGCCAGCGCGGGCATCAGCTTCCAGGCCGCGATCAGCAGCGGGAAGTTCCACGGCACAATCCCGACCACCACACCCACTGGCTCACGCTTGGTGAACGCGGTGAACTTGGCGCCCGGCGGCAGCGGGATCGACACGTCAAAGGTCTGGCCTTCAATCTTGGTCGCCCAACCCGACATGTAGCGCATGAATTCCACGGTGGCGTTCAAGTCCAGCGCGCGGGCCATGTTGATCGACTTGCCTTGGCTCAGGGTCTCCAGCTGCGCCAGTTCTTCGGCGTGGGCTTCTACCAGTGCGGTGAAGTTCAGCAGGATGCGTTCGCGGTCCGCCGGGCGCAGTGCCGACCAGACGCCGGATTTGAACGCCTTGTGCGACGACTGCACGGCTTGCTCGACGAGTTCCAGCGGCGCGTCCAGGGTTTCGCAAAGGGTTTGCCCGGTGGCCGGGTTGACCACGGCGATTTGCGGGCCGTCGGCCAACACCCAATGGCCGTCAATGAAGCAGCCATGGCGGCGTTCAAGGAAGGCAGCAACCTGCGGCAGAATTTCAACGTTGCTCATAATTCACCTGTCATTCAAACGTGTGGTTCAGCCTGGAAGTCCGGCTGATTAGCGTTGTTCTTTGAGATAGCAAACGACCGCCTGGCGATCATCGGCGGAGGCCAGCCCCATGTAGGGCATGTAGGTCCCGGGCACATAGGCCTGGGGTTGGGTGATCAGTTGGCTGATGGTTTCGGCTTGCCAGGTCACGTCCTTGCTGCGCATGGCCTGGGAGTAGCTGAAGCCTTCGAGCGAGCCGGATTTGCGTCCGACCACACCCGACAGGTTCGGCCCCATCATGCCGGCCATGCCCTTGCTCACCGAATGGCAAACCCCGCATTCATTGGCGAACACCTGGGCGCCATGGGCTTGATCCGGCGCGCAGTCGGCGGCCACGACGGTTTGCGCCAGCGCCAGTGTCAGCAAACCAATGAGCGAGCATTTGTGTGAAGTGAACATAAGAAGCGACCTTGAAAATCCGTGGGGGAAGCAACAGCAGGGTTGAAACGGATTGTCAGCGCTGACTCACGCACAGGTTTTGCCCTGCGTGCCAGTCGTGTTGGCCCGGCTGCCAAACCACGCTTTTTGGCAAGCACAGGCAACTCTTTGGCAACCACACAAAAGGCCGAAAAAGTTCCTCGCCTTAGTATCGAAACAGACCTCAACCCTGTGGTCATGAACAAGAATGGATGCCACACCATGCTCAAGTCCCCCTTGCTTCGTCTTTCGACGCTCGCGCTGATGATCAGCGCCACCCAGGCTCATGCCTACGAACTCTATGCCGATGACGACAGTCATTTGAACGCCACCCTGGAAGCCGTCTTCGGCGCGTTCCACAGCCAGGAAAACTACGCGCTGTCGGGTCGTCTCAGTGAAGGCTCTTCTTCATGGCAAGAGGGCTACATCAAATACGGCCTGAGCTTCGACCAGGCCCTGGGCGGTGTCGGCACCGCTTACGGCGCCGGCAACATGCTCAGCTCCGGCACCTGGGGTGATGGCGATGCCGCCGGTTTCACCGACGGCTCGGAACGCACCACCAAGTTCGAAGACGCCTACCTCGGCTGGCGCTCGGGCAAGTTGTTCGAAGCGATGGGTGATGACGGCGTCGACCTGTCCTTCGGTCGCCAGAACATCGTGGTCGGCGATGGTTTCCTGATTGATGGCGACGCGCTGAACATCGGCAAAGGTCTGGCCGACGGTGAGTTCAACCGCGGCGGCGCCTACTACCTGGCCGCGCGTAAAGCCTTCGACGAAACCGCCGTGCTGCGCCTCGGTGGCAAGCAAGGCTGGCGCAGCGACTTGATGTGGTTGAAGTCGGATAACCGCGCCCAGGCCAAGACCGAAATGTACGTCGGCACCCTTGAGCACGTGGCCGAAGCAGGCACCGTCGGCCTGACCTACATCGACACCACCGATGTCGACGAGCAATTCGCGTCCCCGTTGCAAGCTGAACGCGACGGCATGAAGACCTACAGCCTGCGCGCGACCGGCAATGCCGGGGTGAAAAACCTGTTCCTGTCCGGTGAATACGCCGAGCAGGACAAACCGCACACCGGCAACGAAGACGCCTGGTACCTGGAAGCGGGCTGGACCTTTTCCGACGCCCTCTGGACGCCGTATGTCAGCTACCGCTACAGCCGCTTCTCGGAAAATTACGACACGTTGTTCTACGGTTTCAGCCGCGGCTATGGCACTTGGTTCCAGGGTGAAGTGGCCGGTAACTATGCCGGGCCGTTCAACAGCAACTCGCGCATCCAGAACGTTTCCATGAAGGTTTCGCCACTGGAGAACCTCAACGTCGGCGTGATGTATTTCAACTACGACACCATCGATCGCAACCTCGGCAACACCGATGGCCACGAAGTCGACCTGTACGCCGAATGGCACGTCAACGACCACCTGACGGTGATGCCGCTGGTTGGTATCTACCAGCCGGACAAGAGCGCCGAACAGGGTGGCACCCAGCTGGGCAACAACGACCAGAACGTCTACAGCCAAGTGGTGTTCGCCACTTCGTTCTAAGTCTGTAAGCCCAACACGATCCCTGTAGCAGCTGGCGAAGCCTGCGTCCGGCTGCGCAGCAGTCGCCAAGACAGACAATGCGGCATGTCAGGAAGGCCCCGCATTCAAGTTTTACGACTGCTTCGCAGCCGGACGCAGGCTTCGCCAGCTGCTACAGGGAACGGGTTGAGGCAAACATTGTTCTTCAACGGAAACGGAGTTTCCAATGCGCTCAAGATTTCTGACGATTCAGAGCAAAATCGCCCTGCTCGCCGGCCTCTGCCTGTTGTTGGTGGTGGGTTTGTTGATGGGGTTGTCGCTGTACCAAACCCATCAAAGCAGCCAGCAAGTGGCCCAGGCCAGCAGCGACATGCTCGCCAACGCGGCCAGGGAACACATGCAAGCGCTGGGCACCGTGCAGGCGATGCAGGTGCAACGCACCTTCATGCAGACTCACGAATATGGCCAAGGGTTGTCGCGGTATTTGCTCTACCTCCGGCAGCTGCAACAGCAGGGTCATCTGACCCGCTCGCAACTGCGCCAGGAGCTGAGCACCCAGCTTCATCAAGCCCTGATCGACAAGCCCGACCTGCTCGGGCTTTATGTCATTTTCGAACCCGATGCCCTCGACGGTGCCGACGCCGGTTTCACCGACCAGGCCGCCATGGGCAGCAACGAAACCGGGCGCTTCTCCCTCTACTGGGTGCAAAGCAAACCCGGCGAACTGCAAGCCGTGATCGGCGATGAATCATTGCTGGCCAACACCTCACCCGGCCCCAGCGGCGCACCGTACAACGCGTTCTACACCTGCGCCCGCGACACCCGTCAGGCCTGTGTACTCGAACCTTATTTCGATGAAGCCTCCGGCAGCCGCAAACTGGTGACCAGCGTCGCGTTCCCGCTGATGGACAACGGCAAAGTCATCGCCGTGGTTGGCCTCGACATCAACCTCGCCGCCCTGCAACAGAACAGCGAAGCGAGCGCCCATCAACTGTTCGACGGCCATGGGCAAATCAGCATCGTCAGCCCGCGTGGCGTGATCTCGGCCAACAGCCAGGACGTCAGCCGCCTCGGGCAACCGTTGGACAATGCCGAGGTGATCGACGCCTTGCGTCAGGGTCAACCGAAGGTCTTTGTCGATCAGCAGCAGATCAAAGTCCTCGAACCGTTGGCACCGATTGCCGGCGCCGCGCCGTGGGGCGTATTGGTGGGCGTGCCGCAAGACGTGCTGTTGGCGCCGGTGACCACGTTGCAAAAAGAACTTGATGCCCAAGGCGTGCAAAGCACCGCACTCGAAATGCTGGTGGGTGGCGGCTCCGCCCTGCTCGGTTTGCTGTTGATCTGGTACACGGCGTTTCGCATCACCCGGCCACTGCAAGTGCTGACGCGGGTCATGGAAGATATCTCCCGAGGCGAAGGCGACCTGACGCGGCGTCTTGAGGTGCAGTCGCGGGATGAAATCGGCCAACTGGCGACCGCGTTCAACCGCTTTGTCGAACGCATTCACCAGTCGATACGCGAGGTGTCTTTGGCAGCGATTGGCGTGAATGAAGTGGCCAAGCGTGTGCTGCTCGCCTCCAATTCGTCGATGAGCAACTTCGACGAACAATCGACCCGCACCAACAGCGTCGCCGCCGCGATCAACCAACTGGGTGCCGCCGCGCAGGAGATCGCACATAACGCGTCCGATGCTTCGCAACAGGCTTCGGCTGCGCGGCAACAAGCGGAGGACGGCCGCCAGGTGGTGGAGCGCACGATCCAGGTGATGAACGAACTGTCCGGCAAAATCAGCACCTCGTGCGCAAACATCGAAGTGCTCAACGGCAAAACCGTGAACATCGGGCACATTCTCGAAGTGATCAAGGGCATCTCGCAGCAGACCAATTTATTGGCGCTCAATGCCGCTATCGAAGCCGCCCGCGCCGGTGAAGCGGGACGAGGTTTTGCAGTGGTCGCCGATGAAGTGCGCAGCCTCGCCGGGCGTACGCAGACGTCGGCGGCGGAGATTCAGCAGATGATCGAAGAGCTGCAAATCGGCGCGCGCGAATCGGTGACGACCATGACCGAGAGCCAACAGCACAGCGAGGAAAGCGTGAGCATCGCCAACCTGGCCGGTAAACGCTTGAGCAGCGTGACGCAGCGCATTGGCGAGATCGACAATGTGAACCAGTCGGTGGCAGCGGCGACGGAAGAACAGACGTCGGTGGTTGAGGCGTTGAATGTCGACATCACCGAGATCAACACCCTGAACCAGCAAGGGGTGGAGAATCTGCAATCGACGTTGCGGGCGTGTACTGAGCTGGAAAGGCAGGCGGATCGGTTGAATCAGCTTGTGGGTAGTTTTCGGATCTGAGATGGGTGTCGCCTGACCCACCGCCATCGCGGGCAAGCCCGGCTCCCACAGGTTTTGAGGTGATCACAAAACGTTTGAACACTACAAAACCTGCGTGGCTTGCCCGCGATGAACGATGACGCGGAGTTTGAGTGGTTACTGGGGCCGCTCAATGTCAAACATTAGGAAGATCCATTCTATAACCCGCCCCCGGCGCCCCTTCATGCATCGCCGCCTGAATGTCCGCATACAACGCATTCGCCTCAGCGGTAGTGATTGATCGCGAGCAATCACGCAACACCACACGCAAAAGCACGTTTTCCTGGCCCGGCAGCATCCCAAGTCGCTCAATGGCCTGCGAGGGTAAATCCAAGAAATCCCAACGCCCCTTGATCTGCATCTCTTCGATCCAGTCAGAACTATCACCCGCAGCCAGCAACATCCTTTCGGTCAACACTTCTTCGCTTAGCCCCGGCGTTACCGCCAACGAAATGTCACGAGCAATCGACGGCAAACGAGATACCGCAGTCCATGCATTCAGATCATGCATCTGCGCCTGCACTCGCGTGTTCTGATCGCGTAACAAGCGAATATCCGGGATGCCTTTGCGTAACATGGTCAGTCGATCCAGTCCCATTCCAAGTGCCAGCCCCCCATGACGCAGCGGGTCGATCTTCAAGCGTTCCAGCAAAGACCTCGCAATACGACCGCACTCCAGCACTTCGACTTGTGCACCGTCATTCAATACATTCACTTCAATTCCGCCCTCTGTGTAGTGATGAGGACTGTCGCTGTAGACCCAGTTTTTTTCAGGAACGGCGGAATTGAGAATATCGCCAACCAGACGCAATAGATGCTCATGCGTGGACAGTTCCGGATCACCCAGCACCCAGATATCCATTTGATGTGGTTCAGCACAATGCCAACGATCCCGACTATCGCGACGGAAGGTAATTCCCGGCGCAGCGAGCAAGATCATCTGCCCCGGTTGCCGCATTTGAGCGGCTCGCTGAAGCGCTGCTGGAATTTGACTGGTGGTTTGTGTACGTAATAGCGAGCACTCATCGACCCAACGTGTATGTTCACTCCCGAGCGTGACTTCTGCCGGGTCATAACCGAGCAAACCGTAATTTTCCTCAGCAGACACAATCCTCGGCCCTGTCTGCTGTTGAGCTTGGGGCCAGCCTTTTTCAGCGAGTCCTTGGAGGACTTCATTCAGCAGCAGCCGGACGGCGTGATCGGGAGTGCTTGATTCGGTTAGATCAACCATTAGCAGGGCCTGATGGACAGATGTATCCGTCAGATATTTCTTTGATACATGCACTATATAACCCCTCAATTTACAGTTGAATGTCGAGCCAACAAACCAAACCTAATTACTAACGACACATATTCATCCACCGCAACCAAAAAAAATAAAAAAACCAACTTTCAGAACGAGACTACAGACAGACCCCACACAAATAACTGAATCAAACTCAGCCATAGCCACAACAGTCAAATTAATTCTAAAAACCATCCAACAATCCATTTAACACTTAAAAAATCATGTATTAATTATTCCACTCCCGAGCGGTGCTGGGAGCAAAACTCAAAATTGAAAAAGGAAGATCAAATAAAAAAGTCGTCGCAGAAAAGCTTAACCGGATCACTTCTGGCCCGGATAATTTCGGTTGGGCACCGCTGGCTTGGGCCCACACTGAAGACTAAGTAAAACCAATGCGCGGCAAGCAAGCTTGCCGCGCATTGTAAAAACAAGGAGGGTTTTATGTCAGCACCTAATATGATTTCGACACTCTTCGGCCAATGACGCTGCAAAAATGACGTTTGAGTTAGCAAAAAATACGGAACGCAAAAAAAGTATTTTCTGTGCAACTCAAGTGTTCGAGCCTACCGTATCCAGTGCCCTTTATAGCCTGAAACTTTTACTGAACAGCAATTTTGAACAGGCTCTATGCACACAGCGGTCCGTGTTACATATGCTCAATTCAAGCGACTCATTTTTCTTATCTGGAAACGATGCCGATGCGCAAGTCTCAATTTTTCCGCATGCACAGCCTTACGCTTTACTTTACGAGGACGTGTCTCAAGACTTTGTTCAGTCCGTTGCAGAATTTTTTGAAGTTCATTATGCGCACATGAACCCGCAAGAGCCTTACCCATTTTCGTTTAGCGGCACATTGAAAATCGCCGGAATACTAACTGTTCTTAGAAAGCCGAACCCGACACTGCCAGACGGCGTAAAAATCTCACTTAAATGGCTAAGCGATAAAATATCGGAAGAAGGAGCATTTTTGTCCGTCAAAAACAACAATATCACCTCACTAAAAGTTAACAATGAGGAACACATAAAGCTTCTGGATCTTGCGGCGGGCTCTCGCGGATTAAAACTGACTGAGTTCGCGATCGGCGTAAATGACGCTATCGCGTCAAGCATCGATTACAAAATAAACTCCCAAATGAATGAAGGCATCGCCGGGGTTCATTTAGCTATTGGTGATGGGTCCTCCGGCTATCACATAGATTTTCTTAGTCCCGCTGTAAGCGTAAATCCCAAACACTAGTGGCTTTAGCAATTCGCGCAATTTGAAAACACCAGATCAACTCTCCTGTCGCAACATTGGCTTCGCATGCGGCCTCCTTGCACGTCACCTCGTATATCGCCATCGCGAGCAAGCTCGCTCCCACAGGTTTTGAGGTGATCACAAAACGTTTGAACACTACAAAACCTGTGGGAGCGTGGCTTGCCCGCGATGAACGATAACGCGGTCTCAGAGTATTACTTCGGCACCTCAACGTTATCCATCATCCGGTTCGCCGCCAATTCCGCCAGCATGATGATCTGCTGAATCGCCATCGCCGTGTGCCGATGCGGTCCTTCCAGGTACCCCGCGAAATCGCTGGCCATGACACTGGCCTGGGCCAATGACTCACAGGTATGGGCGAGCAGGTCTTCGTCTCTGATATTCGGTGCGAGCATGAACATCGTGCTGGGTTTGCGGGTAGCGGGTGATTTGAGGGCCGCGGGGTTGAGGTAGTGATTCAGCGCGCGCTCGGCGGCTTCGTGGAGTTTTTTTGAATCGACTGATTCGTAGGGGGATGCCGGATCTGTGTCTGGCGGATTTGGCGTTACCTTGAACATATTATGCGTTCCTGATTGGGCAGCCACGCCTCGCTACTAATACGAGGGGTGGCGGCTGTACGCAGGTTAGTAGACCGGGGAACGAATAGAAGACCGGCGCGCCCGAGGGCGCCCTGCGAACAGCCACCATCAAATGCAGGCAATGAAATACCTGTCTGACAGACGCCTGACGCACTACTCGAACCTCGGGCTACTAAACCCGATCACTGGGAATCAGTGACGGGAATCAAGTTACCGAGGGCGTCCGAAGCGCACAAGCCGGCGGATTCTGGCGTAGTCGTAGGTAATGGCGCAAGGTGCTGTGGCTTTCAGGAAGTAACCTTAAACGCCGTTAAACATGTGCTTCGATTTGAGGGCGCCATCGCGGGCAAGCCCGCTCCCACAGTGTGCGTGGTGCTCACTCATTTTGTGATCACCTCAAATCCTGTGGGAGCGGGCTTGCCCGCGATGAACGATAACGCGATCCCCCTGCCCTCCACCCAACCAAATCTGGCATCCACAAACAACCGGATGGCATCCACGCAAACAAGCCCCACCACCACCCCCGCGTAGTATCAAAACCGATCCCTTTTCTAACCCCCAAAAACAATAAATCGACCCCAGGGTCGCGGGAGACGCTTGTGCTTAAGAAAAGTGCGTTGGGCTGGCCAAAGATTGCCGGCCTCGGAATTGCGTTGGTGGTGGCCGGGCAGTTTTCCGGCTGGAACTTCGGGTTGATGGCCGGCGGTTGGCTGAACATGCTGATCGCCACCTTGTTGATGGCCTTGCTGTGCGGCGGTCTGGCGTTGTGTGTGGCGGAGCTGTCCACCGCGTTGCCAAGTGCCGGCGGTGTATTCGTCTATGCGCAAAACGCTTTCGGACCGTTCGTGGGTTACCTGGTCGGCGTCGCTTGCGCGCTGGCACTGACCATCGGCACCGGCGCGGCGGCGACGTTTATTTGCGCCTACACCGAGTCGATGTTCGGCCTCGGTGGCTGGCCGGTCAAAATCGCCCTGTTCGCGATCATCATCGGCATCCACATGCGCGGCGTCGGTGAGGCCATGGGCCTGACCATGATTGCCGGCGTGATCGCGGTCGTCGCCCTGCTGACCTTTGGCGTGGCCATGGCACCGCATGTCGAATTGACCAACCTGCTGACAATGCCGGCGGCAATCGCTGGGCCGTCGATCAGCCTGGGCGGTATTTTCGCCTGTGTGCCGTTCGCGATCTGGTTGTTCATCACCGTCGAGCAAACCGGCTCGGCCGCCGAAGAAGCGCAAAACCCCGGGCGCAGCATGCCACGCGGAATTCTTGCCGCCATCGCCACGTTGCTGGTGACCGCATTGGTGGTGCTGGTGTGCGCACCGGGCGCCGGTGGCGTTGAGTTGGTCGGTTCGGCAGGCGACCCGCTGTACGCCGCGATGACCAGCACCAATGTCTACGGCGACGCTTCGTGGCTGGCCAAGGTGATTGGCTGCGGCGCGGTGTTCGGTTTGATCGCGACCTTCTTCTCGCTGATCTACGCCGCCTCGCGACAACTGTTTGCCATGGCCCGCGACGGCTTGTTCCCGCAGTGGTTGGGCAAAACCGGCAAGCGCGGCACGCCGTTCCCGGCACTGCTGTTGATCGGCGCCATCGGCCTGCCGTTGTCCGCCGTCGACCCGGCCACAGTGATGCTCGCGGTCGTGCTGCTGCTCAACGTTTGCTACCTGTTCATTTTCGGCGCCTACCTGCGCATCAAAAGCAGTCAACCGGACCTGCCACGGCCGTTTTGCCTGGCCGGCGGCAAAGTGATCGCCTGGCTGGGCCTGGCCCTGACGCTGCTGGTGATCGCTGCCTGCTTCCAGCTCGACATGCTGATGCTGATCGCCCTCGCGGTGACCTTCGTGCTGAGCATTTTCAACTTCCTGCTGCGTGCCCGTCTGCAAGGCAACGCGCCACTGATCGAGACCCCAGACCATGCCTGAAGACACGCTCTTGCAGCGCCGCCATCGCGTACTCGGCAGCGCTTCCCCTTTGTTCTACGACAAGCCCTTGCACCTGGTGCGCGGCGAAGGCGTCTGGCTGTATGACGTCGATGGCCAGCGCTACCTCGACGTCTACAACAACGTGCCCTGCGTCGGCCATTGCAACCCGCACGTGGTGGCGGCCATGCACCGCCAGGCCGAAACGCTGAACATCCACACGCGTTATCTGGATGAGCAAATCGTGCGCTACGCCGAGCGCCTGACCGCAACCTTCAGCGACCCGCTGGACACCGCGATGTTCACCTGCACCGGCAGCGAAGCCAATGAGCTGGCGTTGCGCCTGGCACGCTTCGCCAGCGGCGGCACCGGCATTATCGTCAGCGATTACAACTACCACGGTAACTCGGCGTCGCTGGCCGAAGTCACCACCGCGTTACCGTCACCGGAACCGTTCGGCGCGCATGCCCGCGCCGTGCCGATCCCGTGTCTTTATCACGCGCCCGCTGGCACCACTGAAGCGCAATTGGCGGAGCAATATGCCGCCAACATCAAAGCCGCCATCGCCTCGATGCAAGCCCAAGGCATTCGCCCTGCCGCGTTGCTGATCGACACCTTGTTTGCCAACGAAGGCTTGCCACGGGTGCCGGCCGGTTTCGTCAAAAAAGCCGCTGAGCTGATCCGTGCGGCGGGCGGCTTGTTCATTGCCGACGAGGTGCAATCCGGGTTTGCGCGTACCGGCGAACACTTGTGGGGGCATCAGGCCCACGCCGTGGTGCCGGACATCGTTACCCTCGGCAAGCCGATGGGCAACGGTTATCCCCTGGCCGGGTTGATTACCCGCAAGGAGCTGGTCGAGTCGTTCGGTCGTAACGCGATGTACTTCAACACCTTCGGCGGCTCGCCAGTGGCGGCGGCGGTTGGCATGGCGGTACTCGATGTCATTGAAGAGCAACAGTTGCTGCGCAATGCGCACACCGTCGGCGCTTATGTACAACAACGCTTGCAGGTGCTCGCCAGCAAGCACTCGATCATTGGCGATGTGCGCGGCAAAGGGTTGTTCTTCGCCATGGAACTGGTGCGCGACCACGCCAGCAAAGAGCCCGCCGGGCTGGAGGCGCGGCGGGTGGTCAACCACATGCGTGAGCTGGGGGTGCTGATCAGCAAGATCGGCGCCGGCGACAACATTCTCAAACTACGGCCGCCGCTGGTGTTCAACCGCGAGCACGCCGACCTCTTCGTCGACACGCTGGACACCGCCCTGAGCGCTATCTGAGGCCATGCCATGACTGATTTCCACACCCTGAGCCACGACCAGCAAGTCGCCAAACTGCACGATCTGGCCCGGCACGCCCTGCAACAGTGGGACGGCGCCTTTGCCGAGATCGAACTGGTGAAATTCCGCGAGAACGCGGTGTTCTCGGCGCGCCGTGAGGACGGCCAACGGGTCGCCTTGCGCATCCACCGCAACGGCTATCACTGCGAAGCGGCGCTGCGTTCGGAGCTGCAATGGATGGAAGCGCTGGCCACGGCCGGCATTACCGTGCCGCAGATCATCCGCGCGCAAAACCAGCGCCACCTGGTCGAAGTGCTGCATGCCGACATCGGCGAACCGCGCCACGTCGACATGCTCGCCTGGCTGCCCGGCGCCACGGCGGGCACCTCTGAAGCGGGCGTGCAGGCGGACACCGAAATCGACTTTCTGTTTGCCGAAGCCGGCGCCCTCGCCGCACGCATTCATTTGCACGCGGCGGATTGGCAACAGCCGGACGAGTTTGTCCGGCATGCCTGGGATGAGGATGGCTTGATCGGCGCCAATCCGTTCTGGGGGCGGTTCTGGGACCTGGAACAGCTCAGCGTCGATCAACGTGAACTGCTGCAACAGGCCCGCCGCCGTGCGCGCAGCGACTTGCGTCGATACGGTCGACAGCTGGGCAACTTCGGCATGATCCACGCGGACCTGGTGCCAGAGAACCTGCTGATCGAGGGCGCAAACTTGCGCCTGATCGACTTCGACGATGCGGGTTTTGGCTGGCACATGTTTGAGTTGGCGACGGCGCTGTACTTCTGCCTGGACGACCCGCGTTATGAGCAGATCAAAGCGGCGTTGCTGGAGGGGTATCACGCAGTCAAACCGTTGACAGACGCCGACCGGGGGACGCTGGCGCTGTTTCTGATGCTGCGCGGCACGACGTACCTGGGTTGGATTCATACCCGCAAAGGCACACCGACCGCGATCGAAATGGCACCGATGTTGATTGATCGGGCGTGTCAGTTGGCTCGGGAATATCTGCAACAGTAACGGTGCCTGTCAGACCGCCATCGCGGGCAAGCCTTGCTCCTACAGGTTTTACGCTGAACCTGTGGGAGCAAGGCTTGCCCGCGATCAACGATAACGCGGTCTCTCTTCCAGTCTCAGCAATGCGCCCCGGCATGCTCAAGCCGATGAAACAACCGGTTGAAGTACACCAGGCTGTCCCTCTCCCCGCGCACACCGACATTCGACAGCTCAACAAACATCACCGAATGCGACCCGACTTCCTTGCATTCGGTGATCCGTCCTTCCAACTGTACCAACGCATCGCGCAGCAACGGCACGCCGGTGTCGCCTTCGTCCCACAGGTCCCAGGCAAAACGTTCGGCCATCGACACTTTGGTCATGCCGGCGAAGTGTCGGGCCAGCTCTTCCTGCTCGCCACACAGCACGTTGACGCACAAGTGGCCGTTGGTGCGGAACACATCGTGGGTGGCGCTGTTGCGGTTCACACAGACCAGCACGGTCGGTGGCGAGTCGGTGACCGAGCACACGGCGCTGGCGGTGATGCCGCATTGTCCGCCGGGGCCGTTGGTGGTGATGATGTTCACCGCAGCAGGCAGCTGCGCCATGGCGTTGCGAAAGTCGATTTGCTGCTGGCTCAGGTCGGCCATGTCGATGCCCCTTCCTTCAGGAGGACCGTCGTTGCGCGGCCCCTTGTTGTTGGAACAAGATTAAGGCCCGGCGCGGCGCGCGACCATTCTGACGATCCCCATGGCGAGGTAGGCTTTCCGCTAGTCGACTAGGTGGTTTCTTTATCGTCAGGGCCCACGGCAGTGGGTATTCTGCTACTAAGCTCCGTAATGAGCTGATGTCCGCCGCAGCGTGCACGCGTGCGAAAACAATAATTAGAAATTCTCGTGGCAGTCCCAGATGGAAACCCGCAAACCGATTGTGTATATCGTCGATGACGACAAAGACCTGCGCACCTCATTGGCGTGGTTGCTGGAGTCGGTCAGTGTGCAGGCGCAATGCTTTGCCGGCGCTGAAGAGTTCCTGAGCCAGTACGACCCCAAGCAACCGGCGTGTCTGGTGCTGGACGTGCGCATGCCGGAAACCAGCGGCTTTCAGTTGCAGGAAATCCTCAACCAGCGTGGCAGCACCCTGCCGACGATTTTCGTGTCGGCCCATGGCGACATTCCGATGTCGGTCACGGCGATGAAGAACGGCGCGCTGGATTTCGTCGAGAAGCCTTACAACCCGCAGCAGATGATCGACCGCATTCAGGCGGCGCTGAAGACCGCCGTGCATGCCCAGGCCGATCAGGAGCAACGTCAGAACCTGCAAGGCAAACTGGCGCTGCTGACCAGCCGGGAACGGGAAGTGTTGATGCTGGTGATCGATGGCAAGGCCAGCAAGGTAATCGCCCGCGAGCTGAACATCAGCGTCAAAACCGTTGATGTGCACCGCACCAAGATCAAGGAAAAGATGGGCGTGACCAGCATTGCGATGCTGGTGCGCGAGGTGTTGCATTTGCCGGTGGATGAACCTGCCCGGCACTGACCTTAATCTTCGGCGGTCTTCAGGCCGCCATCGCGGGCAAGCCCGCTCCCACAGTTGATTTTGGCGTTCACAAAATCACTGTGGGAGCGGGCTTGCCCGCGATGAGGTCGTCACAATTAGTCAGTGACTGTAGCGCTTGCGATATTCACCTGGTGACACGCCAAAGCGCGACTTGAACGCTGAGGAAAAGTAGCTCGAATCCGAGAATCCCCACGCGTAGCACAGCGCCGACAGCTTCTGCTCGACATCCGAACGGCGCAGGTTTTCGGCGCAGAAATCCAGGCGTCGATGCTTGATGTATTGCGCCACCACCAGACCACGCTTGGAAAACATCCGGTACAGCCCGCGCACCGAAATCCCCACCTCACGGGCAATCAGCTCCGGGCACAGTTCTTCAGCACTGATGTGCTCGTCGATGTAAGCGATGGTTTTACGAAATTGCCGCTCGTGGGCATCCACGCTGGCGTCGCGAGCGCTGATACCCGGCAACAACAGGCTGACCAGCGCGTCGAGCACCGCTTCGCTTTCCTGCATGTCCAGGCTTTGATGCTGCCGCGTTTCCAGGACCATGCGGTTGGCCAGCGCAGCCAGTGGCGTGGTGGCCGCAATGCGCGTGGCGCAGTTGAGCGCGTTGAAGTGCGAACCGCGCTGCACCACCTGGCGCGGCAAAATCAATGACAACTGCCGGGAGTCTTCGTTGTAGGTCATGTCACTGGGTTGGCAGGCGTCGATCAGGGCAATGTCACCACAGCCCAATTGGGCGCGGTTGTCCCCCTGTTCGAGTTGCGAGCTGCCGCGCAGTTGGAACACTGCGTAGTAGTGGCCGTCGCTGCTGGTGCTGACGTCTTTGCTGGTGCGATACAAATGCACGTGGGCCATGTCGACCACGCTGAGGTTGATCGCGCCGCTGCGAAACTCCGCCAGTTCACCGTAGAAATTCGTGTCCAGTGCGCGGGCGTCGAAGCGCCCACAGGCCTGATTGACCTGACTTAACCAACTTTCAAATGCATCGTTGCGCAGTGCCGATGAAGTAATCATGACCGCAAGGCCTCACGTCAGTTTTATTGTTATTTTTCGACCGCTTCGTCGAGCGGTTCGATGAATACCGGTTTCGTGACCGTCGCCTCCTTAGACGGTCGTGGGGCGTCGATTTAATCGACTCCCACGCAATGTTTCCAGGGATTTGCGCTTACAGGTCCAATACCAGACGAGCGGACAACGCTCGTGAAACGCAGGCACAAATTTGCTTGTTGCCCGCTTTTTCTTTGCTCGACAAGCAGTTATCCCGGTGTTCCGGAACCCCGTCCAGGACCTCGACGATGCACGTGCCGCAGATACCTTCGCGACACTCGGTGTCGATGTCGCAGCCGTGGGCCTGGAGTACGTCGACCAGGCTGGTATTGGCCGGAATCTGCAGCACCATGCCGGAGCTGGCCAGTTCCACTTCAAAACCGCCGCTCGGGCCGGCATTGGCGGCCGGGTCGGCCTGGAAATGCTCCAGGTGAATCGCGTCTTCGCTACGGCTGCGGGCGGCCACTTCCACCACTTTGTTCATGAACGGCGCCGGGCCGCACGTGTAGACGTGGGCATCGCTGCCGGCCTGGTTCAGGCTTTGCGTCAATGCAGCGTCCATGTCACCCGGCTCGACGCCGTAATGGAACTGAACGTGATCGGCAAAGGTGCTGGCCAACAATTCGGAAAATGCCGCGTACTGCGGCGAGCGGGCGAAGTAATGCAAACGATACGGTTGGCCACTTTCTGCCAGTCGATAGGCCATGCTCAACAGTGGCGTGACGCCGATACCGGCGGCGAACAGCACGTGCTCGGTGGCGGTCGGGTCGAGGCGGAACAGGTTGCGCGGGGCACCCATTTCCAGCTCCATGCCCTCTTCCACCTGCTCGTGCAGGGCCGCGGAACCACCGCGCGATTGCGCTTCTTTCTTGACCGCCACCAGATACGCACGGCGATCCTGCGGCGGACTGCACAGCGAATACTGACGAGTCACGCCGGTCGGCCCGGTCAGGTCGACATGCGCCCCCGGTTCATAAGCGTCGAGCGGCTGACCATCACTGCGCACGAGGCGAAAGGAACGGATATCCAGCGCTTCGTCGACGATCCTTTCGATCCTCACTTTCATCATTGCATCACCTGAATTCGGTTGATTTTGTTAAATGAGCAGCCCTGTAGCAGCTGTCGAGCACCGCGAGGCTGCGTTCGGCTCGGTCCGCGCTCGGGCGAAGCAGCCGTCAATCCTGAAAACGCGATCTTCCTGAAACACCGCATCGCCTGATTTCACGACTGCCTTGCAGCCGAACGCAGCCTCGCGCTGCTCGACAGCTGCTACATAAGCTGCGTCGAACGCTTTTTCAGCGCATGAACAACCCGCCATTGATGTCCCAGCACGCGCCGGTTACAGAGGCGGCGTGGTCGGCGACCAACAGCAAGACGCTGTCGGCGATGTATTCGGGGGCGCCAAGGGTGCCGGCCGGGATCACCTTCAGAATCTGCTCCAGACGCTCCGGGGCCACGGTTTCGTGCACGATCGGCAAGTCCAGTGGTCCTGGCGAAATGCTGTTGACCGTCACCCCTTGTGGCGCCAGTTCGCGGGCGAATACTTTGGTCAGGGTCGCCACGCCGCCCTTGGCCGCCGCGTAATGCGCGCCGGTGGCGGTGCCGCCGTTCTGCCCGGCCAGCGAGGCGATGTTGACGATGCGACCAAAGCCGCGCTCGGCAAAGTGCGCGCCGAACACCTGGCAAGCCACGAACGTGCCGCGCAGGTTGATCGCCATCGACTCATCGAACTCTTCGGGCGTGATGTCCATCAGCGCGGCCACTTTCGATTGACCGGCGTTGTTCACCAGAATGTCAGTGCCGCCCCAACGCTCGGCGAGCAGATCGCGGGCACGGACAAAGTCGGCCTTGTTACGCACATCCAGTTCGACGGCGACGGCACTCGCGCCGCTGCTATCAAGCTCCGCCGCCAACCGCTGCACGCCATCAAGGCGCACGTCGGCCAGGGCCACGCGATAACCCGCCGCGTGCAAGCGACGGGCGATGCATTCGCCGAGACCGCGCGAAGCGCCGGTCACCAGGGCTACTCGGTTCATGGTGTTGGCCCTCACAGCAGGAAGCCGAGCGCGCTCAGGCTGTCGGTGGAGTTGATCAGGCGCACGACCTTGCGCTCCAGTTTCGCCACACCGTCGGTGAAGCGAATCCGGTGGTTGAGGTCGGCCACGAACGGTGTGTGCACGCCGCGTTTGTAGGCGTACAGCACCTGCGCCGAATTCACTTCAACCAGATCCCCCGCCGCTTCCACCAGACGGAAACGCGAGACCGAGCGAATGGTTTTCGCCGCGTCCACCGCCGACGGCGAGTAGCCCGCAGTCAGGCGTTCGATGCGCAGGTCACGCATGCGCGCATCGTCATAGGCGTAGTTGAGGGTCGCTTCGAAGTCTTCGGTGTCCGGGTCGATCGGCACGATGTACTTGCCGCTTTCGCTCCACAGGGTCGCCCATTCGGCGTAGTTCTTGTGGTCGAGCAGTTCGGCTTCGCGCCAGATGAATTCGATGGCCTGGGCCAACGGGCCGGAAAAACCGTTCAGGGTGTCGTGATTGCTCATTGGCTCATCATCCTTTTCCACATGTCGTAGGCACCGCGCATGCCGCCTTCATCGGTGGCGTGGCTGACCTTGTCGCCGTTTTCAGCGATGATTTCGCGGTTCAAGCCGCGGTTGACCAGGATTGGCGCATCGACGCCGGCGTACGAGCCGCGCTGCACGCGGTCCCAGGCCTCGGCATCGTCGGGGCTGCCGAAACCGAACGGGCCCTGGAAGTGTTCGTGAATACGCATGCGTTCGCGGTTGGCGATTTCCGGGCCACCGTCCATGCCGAGGGCGACGTGGCGGATCTCGGTTTCGGTGACCGATACCGGACGCAGCACGCGGAAGAACGACATCGACATCGCCACGTTCGGGAACAGGTTCAAGTTGAACCCGGCGCCGTGCAGCGAGCGCACGATGCGGCGCACTTGATCCGCCGGCAGGGTTTTCGACAGTTCTTCAGTCACATGCGCAAAGCGCTCTTGCAGCTGTTCGGTGCCGTCGTCGTGATCGAGATCGACGTGTTCCGGCACCATCACCATCACGCTGTGGCCGTTGCCCAACGAATGGGTTACGGCTTGTTCGTCGGTCATGAACGAGAGCATTTCCGAGGTTTCTTCATCCACCGACGACATGAACGACTTGTGCACGATCGGGAAGTGGTAGCCGTCAGTGGTGTTTTCCAGCTGGATCTTCCAGTTGCCCTTGAAGCTGAACTTGTGTTCGCCCTGGGTTTTGATCGGGTAGCCGGCGCCCTGTTTCATGAACAGGTCCATCCAGTGTTTGGCGCCGCCGAGGAAGTCTTCCAGCGGTTCGATCTCGTCGTTGTAACTGGCGAAAACCATACCGGCGTAGCGTTCAACGCGCAGGCTGGTCAGCGGCAGTTCGGACTTTTCCAGAATGCCTTCGTAGCCGTCCGGGTACGGCAGCGCGCGCAGTTTGCCGTCCAGGCCATAGGACCAGCTGTGGTACGGGCAGGTGAAACCGGTGGCGTTGCCTTTGTGTTTTTCGCACACTGTGGCGCCACGGTGCCGGCAACGGTTTTCAAGAACATTGATGTTGTTCTTCTTGTCGCGCACGACAATCACCGGGCGACGGCCGATGGTGGCGGTCTTGAAGTCGCCGCTGTTGCGCACTTC
The DNA here is from genome assembly GCF_056405815.1 of Pseudomonas sp. P1_F1_2. NCBI lineage: Bacteria > Pseudomonadati > Pseudomonadota > Gammaproteobacteria > Pseudomonadales > Pseudomonadaceae > Pseudomonas > Pseudomonas sp. P1_F1_2. The sequence continues at coordinate 26,208 of NZ_JBFUBK010000087.1, forward strand.
GCTTTCGTGGGCGACCCACACCCAGGTGCGGTAGAAAATCTTTTCCAGCTCGGCTTCGAACAGCGCCGGGTCGTTGTACAGCGAGACGTCGACGCGGTCGTGCTCGACCAGTTCGTCAGGGCTTTTCGACGTAGCGATCAGCCGGTATTCATGAGTGCTCATGCGGTTCTCCTCATGGCTTTTTATGACTTCTTGTTAGGGATCGACCGTTCACCGGTCATGCTCTGTTGCAACTGCGCACCAAAGGCGCAGACCACTTCGTCCTGACCTTTGCGGCCAACAATTTGCAGGCCGACTTTCAGCCCGCCGCAATCCAGTTCCACCGGCACCGTCAGCGCCGGATGGCCGCTGAGGTTGAATGGCCGTACCAGCGGCGTCATGCCGGCCACGGCTTTGCTCGCGCTGCGGGCTTCGACCAGTGTCGGCGGCAAACCCGGCATCGTCGGCAATAGCAGCACTTCAACGTTTTCCAGCGCGGCATCCACCTGCCGGGTGAAGCGCTCACGGACCTTTTCGGCTTCTGCCAGTTCGGCAGCGCTGGTGCGGCTGGCGGCCAGCAGACGCAGTTCGACGTCCGCACCGATCAAGCCTTGACCGGTGAGATGACCGAACGCGGCCCAGTTTTCAAAATTGATCACGGTCAGGCCGGCGGCAAATGCGGCTTCGAATTCACTCAGTTGCACGGTGCTGCGGCGCCAACCGGCACGGTCGGCAGCAGCGCCCAGACACGCTTGCAAATGCGGATCGCAGGCGACATCGAGAAAGCCCACCGAGGCATTGGCCGATGGCAAACCCTGAGCCTGAAAGCCAGGGCAGATCACTTGCATCGCAGCGATCAAATCCGCCATGTCCGCCGCGAAGGGGCCCACGCAATCGAGGCTGGATTCAGCCGGATGCGCACCGACCCGACTGACACGGCCATAGGTCGGTTTCAACCCGGCAATGCCGCAGCACGCTGCCGGTACACGTACCGAACCACCCGTATCGGAGCCGATGGCGATGTCTGCCAGCCCGGCCGCGACGGCTGCCGCCGAACCGCTGGAAGAACCACCGGGCACGCGGTCCGGCGCTTGCGGATTAATCGGAGTGCCGGTCCAGTCGTTGATGCCGGTGACGCCAAACGCCAGCTCGTGCATGTTGGTCTTGCCGACGATTTGCCAGCCTGCCGCGAGGATCGCATCGACCACCTCGGCGTTTTTCAGGGCCGGCAAAGCGCGAGCAAAGGCGCGGCTGCCGGATTGGGTCGGGTGGCCGGCAATGTCGATGGAATCCTTGATCGCGACCCGCTTGCCGCTGCCACCGAGTAGAAATTCGCTGATAAACGTACTCATGCGCCCAGCACCGTGTTGAACAAACGTTGTGTGCGGAAATGCGCGATCAGCCAGACACCGTCGACGCGCTGGAAATCGATGTTCAAGCGCGTGCCGAACAATTCGCTGCGGCCATCGGCATAGGTTGAAATCTGCTGCATGATCCACTGCCCTTGGGCCGTGCTGCCGTCGACCACAATCGACTCGCTGGTGAGGTAATGCAGGTTCAGCGCAAAGTGTTCGGACGGCGGCAAGTAGCTGCCGACAAACGCAGCCACGGCGTCACGTCCGCGATGCTGGCCAAAGGTCTGCACCGTCTGGCTGCCGATGCCTTCCCAGATCGCGTCTTCGCTGAACAATTCAGCCAGTTCACGCACCTGCGTCGGTGCCCTCGGCACATCGCACAGGTCCATGTAGCGCGCCATCAAGCGGCGCACCTGGCTCTCCCCTTCCAGCGTTTCAAGACGCTGCAGCACGGCCTCGTTCATGGTTTAAACCTTGGCTGCATCAGGAATGGTCAGTGGGCGGCCGATGCGCGCTTCGACCTTGGCGTAGCGCCACAGGCTGTATTCGTTCACCGGCGTAGTGCGGAACAGGTTGCAGGCGTCGATCACCGTTTGATGGCAGTCGACGTCGGCCATGATGTAGACGGTCCACGGCGAGGTGGTGGACGGGCCGACCATCAAGCGGTCATCGTCCATCGCGCCCAGCACGGTGATACCCGGCAGGGCGCCGAGCGAGCCCATCATCTGGCTGAAGCCTTTCCACACGCTCAGGCCTTCGCCGGTTGGCAGGTCGAAAAAGTTCTGGGTGATGCCGATGCAAAAGACGACGCGCAGCGGTTCTTGAGTGGTCTGGGACATGGGACTTGATCCTTGAAATAGAGGGTTCAGATGTAGCCAGGGAATGGCGGCACACCGAGGAACACCGAACCGGCGCCGTCGTACAGGCCTTCACTGAGAAATGCGTGCTGGGTGACCACCATCGAATCGCGCAGGTAGCGCTGCAGTGGATGGCGCAGATAAATGGCGGTGGTGCCGGCCAGGCTGTATGCGCTCTGCACCACGGCCGCACCGGCCTGGGACACGTGAATGGCGGACAGGCGCAGCAGGCTGGTTTGCTCTGGCGTGACCGGGTTGCCGGCGAGGATCGAGTTCCACACCTGCTCGGTGGCGTTGTAGAAGAACCCGCGTGCGGCGGCCAGTTGCGCTTCGGCCTTGGCGATTTCAATCCGCACGTAAGCGCGGTCAGCCATCTTCGGCGCGCCTGTGATGCCGCTGCCGGCGGCCATGCTGCTGACTTCGTCGAGGGCGGCGCGGGCCAGACCGAGGTTGACCACGGCCAGCACTTGCGCAGCGTAGGCAATCGAGGGATAGCGGAACAACGGCTCGTCGATGGTGGCAGCACCGCCACGGATGAAGGTCCAGCGCTCATCGACGTGTTTGTCGGTGACGCGCAGGTCGTGGCTACCGGTGCCTTTGAGGCCGACCACGTCCCAGTTCTCGATGATGTCGACCTGATCCGCACGGAACACAGCGGTGCGTGGCTTGCCGCCGGCCGCGCCGATGCCGACACCGAGCAGGTCGGCGCCTTTGCAGCCGCTGGCGAATTTCCAGGTGCCGTTGACCTGCCAGCCGCCATCAACCGCTTCCGCCGGTTGCAACGGGAACAGGCCGCCGGCGAACACCAGATCAGGACTGTCCGCGTAGATTTCAGCGAGGGTTTCTGGCGGCAACGCAGCGAGATAAACACCGGCACTGCCGAAGCTCGCCACCCAGCCGGCGGACCCGTCGGCTTCAGAAATGCGTTCGATCATCTGCAGGAACAGCGCGGGGGCCAGCGCATCGCCGCCGAAGCATTTCGGCGTGGCGGCGCGGTAGATGCCCACTTGCTTGAAGCGCTCGATCATGTCCCGTGGCACATGGGAGCCGGCGTCGAATTCATCGCGACGTTGGCGCACTTCATCCAGCACCCGCTGAAATTCCTGGCAGTGGACGCTGGTGTCGTCGACGCCTGGCAGAGGGTCTTTCTGCGCGGTAGCTGAACGCAGCATGGGCTTCTTCTCCGTTGACTTGTTATTAGACGGAGCCTGCCTCGGGGCGAGGCGACCGTTGATGGGTTCAGTGTAAAAACCGCATCCGCTCGCCACTATTGGTGCGTGTAGCCTCCCTGCTAAAGAAAACCCCTAGGCCCAGGCGGGTTACCTCTGAGCGCATCCCGAAGCGCAAGCCGGTATAAAACGCCATACTTCTACCTCACCCGTAGTGGATCCCTCCGTCGTCAAGGGCTGCGCGATGTACCTGCCAAAACCGAATGACTTCTACACCCTCATCGAAGCCATGCCGTTGTGCATCATTCTTCACGACGCGCAGAGCAAGGAGATCCTGTGGGCCAACGCCGCGGCCCTGGCGGCGCTCGGCTTTACCCTGGAAGAACTGACGCCGCTCAAAGCCCCGGACATGACCCGCAATGAGCCCAAATACCGACGTTCGGTGGGTTTGCGCTGGCTGGAAGGCGCCGCGCGCACGGGTCAGCGCGCCATCGAGTGGTGTTATCGCTCCAAGCAAGGCGTGGAAATTCTCTCCGAGGCGGTGGCGACGCTGGTGCACCTGGAAGGTCGCGATGTACTGATGGTGCAGTTCCGCGACATCTCCAAGGAAGACCGGGTCAAGCGCGACCTCAAGCGCTTCGAAAGTCGCCTCAAGGCTTTTATGCAGGACCTGGCCGAAGGGGTGGCGGTGCTCGGGCCGGACGGTGAGATTCGTTTTATCAGCGACTCCGGTGCGCACTTGCTGCACAGCGAGGAGCCGGCGCTGATCGGTGAAAATTTCCTGACCTGGTGCGACGACGATTCGCGCCAGCGCCTGTTGCAACAGTTGGCCGGCGAGACACCCGAGCACGCGCCCTTCAGCGTCCACTACCACGTGCAGCGACGTGACGGTGAATGGCGCTGGCATGAGGCAACGTGTCGTTTTATTGAAATTGAAGATGATCTGGTCGGGCATCTGCTGCTGTTTCGCGACGTCACCGAACAGGTGCAAGCCGAAGAAGCGCGGCGGGTTAGTGAGCAAAAGCTTGAATACCTGGCGCGCTATAACGCCATGGGCGAAATGGCCGTGGCGATTGCCCATGAGTTGAGTCAACCGTTGGCGGCCACGCGCAACTTCATCGAAGGCGCGGTGATCCGTCTGGGCCATGCTGACACCACCGAGCAAGGCGTGGCCTGGGGTTTGCAGAACGCGGTGCGGCAAATCGAGCATGCGTCGGTGATCATCAAGAGCGTGCGTGAATACGTGGTCAAGCTGGAGCAATCCGAAGAGCTGATCGACCTCAATGAGCTGCTACGCGATTCCCAGTATTTCATCAGCCTGCGTGCCGACCCGAGCCTGATCAAGGTCGAGATCGTCACCAGCCCTGAACCGCTGCTGATCAGTTGCGAGAAGGTGTTGATCGGACAGGTCATCCTGAATCTGGCCTTTAATGCCATTGAAGAGATGAGCGATTTACCGCCGGAACGACGCGTGCTGCGCATTCATGCCAGCGCCGACAACGAGGTTGCGTTGGTGCGCATTGAAGACTGCGGTCGCGGCATCCAGGCCCAGGCGCAAGAGAAACTCTTCGACGGGTTCTTCTCGTCCAAAGTCAGCGGCAACGGCATTGGCCTGGCGTTGTGTAAAAACATCATCGGCCGCCATCGCGGGGATATCTGGGCGCAAAACCTGGAGCCTTGCGGCGCGGTATTTACCTTCTCCCTTCCCCTCGCAAACCCCGCCTGACACCCAAATCCCACGCCGGCCTGTAGCAGCTGCCGAAGGCTGCGTCCGGCTGCGCAGCAGTCGTAAAACCAGAGCGCGCGGTGTGTCAGAGGGACCGTGTCATCAGGGTTTACGACTGCTTCGCAGCCGGACGCAGCCTTCGGCAGCTGCTACAGGTATGCCGCGTTGCAGGCTTCGGCAGCTGCTACAGGTATGCCGCGTTGCAGCCTTCGGCAGCTGCTACAGGTATGCCGCGTTGCAGGCTTCGGCAGAAGCCACAGGTGCGCCGCGTTTGCAGTGCTTTTCGCCGGTTTTCCGCGACTGGCACAGACACACAAACACTTGGCAGCCACAGCAATTCCAGGGGTTTCCCGGCGAGGCAGAATCGAATTGTAAAAATCTGCCCAAGCACCCGCGATCTGCGTGAATAACAATTCAGGGAGTTCCCCTAATGCGAACCAACAGGATCAACGTACAGTCAGCGCTAGGTCTGAGCCTGCTTGTACTCGGCTTGACCAGCGCCCGTGCAGACCTGCCGGCTGACACCATCGGCCAGACCGTTTTGGCGTTTCCGCCAGAAGCTCACCGGGCGTATATCGTCGACGTCGAATTCGACAGTTTCGTGGCTGGCCGCGTCACCGTGGTCGACCCCGACAAAAAACGCATCCTCGGTATGGTGCCGACGGGCTTTGCCGCGCCTTCGACGCTCAGCCGCGACAAGAAAACCCTCTACAGCGCCGACATCTTTTACTCGCGCGGCACCCGCGGCACGCGCACCGATGTGCTGACCGCGTGGGACACGTCGACCCTGGCGCCGGCCTGGGAGCTGTTGATTCCGACCAAGCGGGCCGAATCGCTGACCCAGCGCTTTGGCTTGGGCACCAGCAGCGATGACCGCTTCGTCTACGTCTACAACTTCACGCCGTCGACGTCGGTGACCGTGGTCGACACCCAGACCAAGTCGGTCGCCGGCGAACTGGCGATTCCGGGCTGCGTGCTCAACTACCCGGTCGGCGCTCGTCGCTTCGCTTCGCTGTGCGGCGATGGCAGTTTGCAGGTGATCACGCTGAACGATCAGGGCCAGGAAACCGCGCGCAGCCGCACGCCGTTCTTCGACCCGAATGCTGAAAAGCTCATCGAGCGCGCGGTAAACGTCGGCGATACGTACTACTTCACCACCACGACCGGCACCGTTCGCCCGGTGGATTTCTCGGCCGATGCGCCAAAGATCCTGCCGTCGTGGTCGTTGACCACCGACGCGGAAAAGAAAGCCGGTTGGGCGCCAGGTGGCTGGCAGTTGATGGCCGTGGCGCCGAAGCTCGACCGTTTGTACGTGCTGATGCATGACGCGCACGAACCGATGAAGTGGGAAGACCCGAGCCCGCTGATCTGGGCGTTCGACCTCAAGACCCACAAAAAAGTGGCGACGCTGGAAGCGCCGGCGCCGGTCTGGAGCATGCAAGCCACTGGCGATGACAAGCCGCTGTTGCTGGGCGCCGACGTCGAGGGCGGTTTGCAGATTTTTGATCTGAAGACCAACAAGCTCACCGCCAGCATGCCAAAAGTCGCCAAAACCGCGACTCAGGTCATGAGCTACTAAACGAGGTTCGGCCATGCTTTTAGATCCGATCTTCATCATTGCCTGCGCCCTCACCATTGCGGTGTTGCTGGCCAGTGCCGCGACGCACAAGGTGCGCGCTCCGGCACGCTTTGCCAAACAGTTGGCGGACTACCAACTGCTGCCCGACGCGCTGGTGCGTCCCGTTGCCCGTGTGATCCCGGTGGTAGAACTGGCGATCGCGTTTGCGCTGCTGGTGCCGGTCAGCCGGCATTGGGCAGCGTTGACGGCAGCCAGCCTGATTGCGCTGTACGCCGCCGCCATTGGCATCAACCTGTGGCGCGGTCGCCGCGACATCGACTGCGGCTGTGCCGGTCCGGACCAGGCGCAACCGCTGCGCCCGGTCCTGCTGCTGCGCAACAGCGTGCTGGTGGGGTTGGCGCTGTTGGCCAGCACCCTGCCGATGGCTCGCGACCTTGGTTTTTTTGATGGCTTCGTCACCGTTGCCGCCAGCGCCGTTGCGCTGCTCCTGTACGCCGCAGCCGATGGCTTGCTGGCGAACTCCCCTCTTCTGCTCAAACTGATTGGTAGGTGATCAATGGAAGGCTTAATTGTTTCCAACATTTTGCTCTGGATTCTGCTCGCGGCCGTGGCGTTTGCCGTCATGGGCCTGGTGCGTCAGATTGGTGTCCTGCACGGCCGCCTGGCTCCGGCCGGGGCGCTGATGATGGACAAAGGCGTGGCGGTCAACGAAGCCGCGCCGCAAGTCACCGCGTCCGACCGTAACGGTCGCCCGGTGAACTTCGGTTATGCCGGCGAAAAGAATCAGCTGCTGTTCTTCCTCTCGCCGACCTGCCCGATCTGCAAATCGCTGTTGCCGGCGATCAAGTCCATTGCCAAGGAGCAGGCTGATCGCCTGGACGTGGTGTTTATCAGTGACGGCGACATGGACGCCCAACAAAAGCTGATCCGCGAACACAAACTGGAAGACGCCACCTACGTGGTCGGGCCGGAAGTCGGCATGACCTATCAGATCGGCAAGCTCCCTTACGCCGCCCTGATCGATAAGTCCGGCACCCTGCGCGCCAAAGGCCTGGTCAATTCCCGCGAGCACCTGGACAGCCTGTTCGAAGTCGAGCACCTGAAAAAGTCCACGCTGCAGGAATACCTCAACAGCCAGCCGCACCCACACGACCACAGCCACGGCCATAGCCACTGATTAAGGCAGGGAGATTTTTATGAAACTGCTAGACCTGCTGTTCGAGCGCTCGACACGTCGAGTGGCCGACACCACCTCACGCCGCAAATTGTTGTCGCGCATGGGTTCCTTGATGGTCGCCGGTGCCGCATTGCCGCTGCTGTTGCCGCTGGACCGCACCAGCAAAGCCCTGGCCGCCGATAACCCGAAGGCCGGTGACCCGGGCGATCCCAACAGCTGCGACTACTGGCGCTATTGCTCCATCGACGGTTTCTTGTGCAGCTGCTGCGGCGGGTCGGTGACCTCTTGCCCACCCGGCACCGAAGCCTCGCAAGTGACCTGGATCGGTACCTGCCGCAACCCGGCGGACGGCAAGGACTACATCATTTCGTACAACGACTGCTGCGGTAAGCAAAGCTGCGCCCAGTGCGCCTGCACCCGTAACGACAGTGAAGAACCGGCTTATCGCCCGTTCAACAACAACGATGTGAACTGGTGCCTGGCCGCCAAATCGCACATCTACCACTGCACCGTTTCGATCATCCGTGGCGTCGCCGTTTAACGCGCATTGCCGTCGGTTGCTCACGCAATCGACGGCTTTTTTTGTGCCCAACGCAATCCCTGTAGCAGCTGGCGAAGCCTGCGTCGGCCGGTCCGCGCTCGGGCAAAGCAGTCGTAAACCCTGTGAACAAGGTCTTCCTGAAAAACCGTGTGCGCTGATTTTACGGCTGCTGCGCCCGAGCGCGGACCGGCCGACGCAGGCTTCGCCAGCTGCTACATAAACGTGTGTTTTACCGTAGAGGTGCTTGTCATGCGTAAGTTGCTCTTTCTCGGTCTGGTCTGCGTCATGAGCGCCCCGCTCGCCTATGCCCGTGCCATTCCCGACCCGGCGCAGCGACATGCGCCGGGCAACGAAGCACCGCAAAAACCCATCGCCGAGGCCGGCTACGGCGTTGGCGTGAATTACCAGCTGCAATGCGCTGGTTGCCACTTGGGCAACGGCATGGGCTCGGCCGCCAATGACACGCCTCGGCTCACCGGATTTGTCGGCAACTTTCTGAAGGTGCCGGGGGGCCGAGAGTTTCTGGTGCGTGTGCCCGGCATGTCGCAATCGGCACTGAACAATGCGCAGTTGGCCGATCTACTCAACTGGTTGATGCGCGAAGACGGCCTGGCGGGCAAAAGCACGCCAGCAAACTACCAGCCTTACAGCGCGGAGGAAGTTGCGGAGTTACGCCACAAAGCCATGCTGAACCTGCCGGGCACACGGGCAGAGTTGATCAAGGAAATGCGCGCGCAAGGGATCGCGATCGAAGATGGAATGAGCAATTGAGTCGCCCGACCGCCACCCCCCCTATTGAGGCCATTTACGCCATTTTAGACGCTTTAATTGCTATCACTCATTCAGCGGCCAACCGTCTTCTAGACTCATCGAATCAGGCGGAGCCCCGCTCCATACGCCATCCCCTATGTTGATGAAAAACAAGGAAAGCTAACCTTGAAGGCTTCAACAGTGTGCCTTGCGTTCAGCGTGCTCTTTTCGGCCATGGTTTCTGCCAACGGGGTCATTCCTGTCATCGATCTCGATTTCACAAGGTCAGCTGACCAAACGCTGAAAAAACTGAACATCAACGACGCTTGCATTATTGCGGCGGCGACTCCCATGACGTTCACCTACTGCCGGGAAGGCTCGTTAACACTCTGGAAGTATCAGGCGCTGGACATGGAACAACAGCCGATCATCCACACTGGCGCCCAGCAGTCCCCAATGGCCTTAGGGCGAATCAGCGTTGTGGAAGTCGAGAGTGCTGCCTGCCTTCACGAATACCAGTCAGACCTCAAACCGGTTGTCACTCGCCGGATTGTCTTGAGCCTGATCGCTCTGTTTCTGCTGATCAGTTCGCGATACGCCTACAAGGTCATCGCCCAACGCCGCTCCCAACAGTCGGCGTATTCAGAGCCCTTCTGGCAACAATCGACCGAGTCCGAGCCCGCGCACCATGCCATTGAAAAAGCAGTGGGAGCCTTTGCCATCGCTGCGGTGCTGGCACTCGTTTATGGTTGCTGCAGCGTCATTTAACCGGCCCTGGCTCCCGCGCCACCGGCATGTGTCCTATCCTTGCATCAAACCCATCGATGCGAACAATGAAATGCCCGATCCCGAATCCACCCTCCTCCAGAGTTGGCACCACAACGCCCGCGCCTGGATCGAAGCCATTCGCAGCGGCACCCTCGCAAGCCGCGTTCAGGTCACCGACCAGGCCATGGTGCTGGCGGTTCTGGGCCGCCAGCCCGAACGCGTGCTCGACCTGGGCTGTGGCGAGGGCTGGTTGTTGCGGGCGCTGACTGAACGAGGCATCACCGCGGTCGGCGTGGATGGCGATGCGACGCTGGTGGAGGCCGCGCGGGCGGCGAGCGCTTCGCCAGTGTATTTGGCGAGCTATGCAGATCTGGTGGAGGCGAAGGTGGACGTCGGCCGCGACTACGATCTGATCTGCGCCAACTTCGCCCTGCTGCATCAGGACATCATTGCGCTGCTTGCCGCCATGAACGCACTGCTCGCCCCCGGCGGCGCGCTGGTGATCCAGACGTTGCATCCATGGAGCGTCGCGGCGGGCGACTATCAGGATGGCTGGCGCGAAGAAACCTTTGCCGGGTTCAACGGGCAATGGCAACCCATGCCGTGGTATTTGCGGACCTTGTCYAGTTGGTTCAATGCATTGGACATGGCCGGTTTTTGCCTCGCCGCGCTGCAAGAGCCGCAGCACCCGCAAAGTCCTGTGCCTCAATCGTTGCTGTTGGTGGCCGAGAAACGCAGTGACCACAATAAATGATTCCGGGACGACAACGACTAAGCTTTAGCGACTGAACCTCGCCTCTCAAGGAGACGTCCATGAGCGCCGCGCCCCTGTCCGAACTCGATGCAGCCCTGCCCTGCCTGGCGCGCAAGATCCGCGTGCTGGATGCGCTGTCCTGGCCGGATGGCGTCGAGGAAAGCTTCCTGGCGCATTGGCGCGGCGGACGGGCAAAACTGCCCACCGTCGAATTGCACCCGCGCGACCACAGCACCGACATTGCTGCCCTGGAAGATTTTGTCAGCCGTTGCGACCTGGGGCATCCGGCCGGGAATCACCTGGCCATGACCGCGCAAAGCTATGCCACGGCCGGCCGCCTGTTGGGCGCCATAGGCACCCCCGCGTTTACTCAGTATTCATCAGCGCTGTACCGGCGGCCGGATTTCTACTACCCACGCCTGAACCTGAGCATGCTCGACGCGGCCCGCTTTTTCCTCAAGACCACTGACGCCCTGCTGGGCAATGCCCGAATTCCAGCGAGCCAGGCCGACATCCCGGCCGAGGCTTTCGCCGCCTGGATGCAGCCGGAACTGGACCGGTTTTTCGGCCCGGGCCGGATCACGGTGGTGCTCGATTCGAGTCTGGCCGCCAAGGCCATCGCCGGCTCAAGCCGCATCCGCCTGCGTACCAGTGCTCTGTTTAGCGAATTGGACAAGCATCAGCTTTTGCAGCATGAGGCCTTCGTGCATGTCGCCACGGCCCAAAACGGCGCGCGCCAACCCAACCTTCGAAGCCTGGGCCTGGGAGCACCACGTACAACCCAGACTCAAGAGGGCATCGCCACGCTGGCCGAACTGTTCACCGGCAGCATGGACATCAACCGCTTGCGTCGCCTCGCCCTGCGCGTGCTCGCGGTTCAGCAAGCGCTGGATGGCGCCGATTTTATCCAGGTATTCGAAGGTTTTCTGGCGGCCGGGCAATCCCAAGAGGAGTCTTTCCGTTCCACCCAACGGATTTTTCGGGGCGCCAACCTGCAGGGCGGCTCGGCGTTTACCAAGGATGCCGCTTACTTGACCGGATTGATCGGGGTCCACACGCTGTTGCGCATTGCCATCCGCGACAACCGTCCGGAACTGGTGAGCCACTTGTTTGCGGGGCGCCTCACTCTGGGTGACACCGTGCGTCTGGCGCCACTGTTCGAATCAGGCTGGCTTCAGGGCCCCACCCATCTTCCGGCCTGGGCCAGCGACCTGCGCCTGCTCGCCGCCAACCTGGCCTTCTCGGCGTTTATCTCCCGAATCAAGCTGGATGTGCTCGATCTGGAAGTGCTCATGGCCTTTGCAGACGAGCACGAAGTCAACGCCAGCGCCCAGTGATCGCGGTAGCTACAGACCTGGTCGGCATTCAATGGCCGGCAGGATCAACCTTCTCAGCCCCCCAGCGATGCTCGGGGGCATGATCCAGATTATTAATATTTGATGTCACGCGCAGTGTCGCGCGTGTCCTGCTTGGTGTCGCGCTTGTCCTGGCGGCAATCAGGACGACTCTTTTCATCGCCAGACTTGCAGGCTTGCTTGGTTTCCCGGGCAGTGTCGCGCCCTTCCTGCTTGGTGTCGCGCGAATCCCGGCGCTGGTCAGCCTGGTCGGTCGCATAGGCCAGCGTCGGCGCCCAGCAACTGCCCGCAGCAATGGCCAGCGTGACCAACACAGGCAAATAACGTTTGCGAATCATGATGTTCCTCCTTCCAGAGTCATCGATCCCGTTGTGCCCCAATCACTCATCGCACRGGGCGGACGGGAGCTGTTGTAGCGTGCAAACAAAAACACTCCTCACAGGGTGGAATTTAACGATAGACGACGTAGGCGGCCCTACAAGGAAGCGGGTTTCCGCTGGTCGGTGAGCGCAGGAATAACTGTCAGAAGTACCCGCTGTAACAACCACCTCATTTCTACAGGCGCCGGTTTTACCAGCTGCTACGCTTCAAACAAATAGCCTTTTAGCGCTTTCCTGGACACCGGTGCACGCGCGCTCTGTGGGCTGATGGAACAGTCGCATTACCAGATCCTGTGCCCGCGCAAGTTTGACTTCGTTGAGCAAAGGAGTGGACATGCCCCCCCGCAAAAGCAGGCCTGCCAGCAGCCTGACAAGGCCATCGGAAAACACAGGTGACGAGTCAATCTTTCTCTCGCGCAAGGAGCGTCTGTACGCGGGTGAGCAATTACGCGAGCGTCTGCCACATGCGGTTCACTCCGTCTGGAAACCACCGAGCAAACACCGCGACCCCATAGAGCTTCTCGAAGAGTCCAACCGCTATCGAATGCCCAACCTGGTGCCACTGCGCTACGGGCGCATGTTGCGCAGTCCCTTCACCTTTTTGCGCGGTTCTGCAGGTTTGATGGCCCATGACCTGGCCACGATCCCGACCACTGGAATTGAGGTTCAGGCCTGCGGGGATTGCCACCTGATGAACTTCGGGTTGTTCGCGACACCCGAGCGCAATCTGATTTTTGACATCAACGATTTCGACGAAACACTCCCCGGCCCCTGGGAGTGGGATGTGAAACGCCTGGCGATCAGTTTTGCCGTGGCCGCACGCGATAACCGACTCAGCGATAAAGACGCTCGGGCCATTGCTGCCAAATGCGTTTGTGCCTACCGCGAAGGCCTGCGCAAATTTTCGAAAATGGGCCCGCTGGAGGTCTGGTATGACTGCCTGGATGCCCAAGCGATCATCGATATGGCGCCCAATGCTGAAATAAAGAAAACTCGTGAGCAAGTGGTCGCCAAGGCCAAGACGCGTCTTGGCGATTACCTTTTTCCAAAAATCAGCAGCGAAGTGGGTGGGCGTCGACGGCTGATCGATCAACCGCCCTTACTGTTCCATGTGTATGAAAAAGGCTTCAACCAGCGCGTCCGTTTGGCACTGCTGGATTATCGCTTGTCACTGCCCCATGAACGACGCGTGCTTTTCGATCGTTACCGCCTCGAGGACATTGCAGTCAAAGCGGTCGGGATCGGCAGCGTCGGCACCTATTGTTTCGTCGGCCTGTTCTTTTCCGCGGAAAACCACCCGTTGCTCCTGCAATTCAAGGAAGCCTGCCCCTCGGTACTGGCGCCCTATGCCGGCAAGAGCGAGTACGAGAACCAAGGGCAACGCGTGGTCACGGGGCAACGGTTGATGCAGTCTTCCAGCGACATTTTTCTGGGCTGGACACGCGGTAAAAACGATCGGCATTTTTTTGTACGCCAGTTACGAGACATGAAAATGTCAGCGCCCATTGAAGGCATGTCCGCCGCACGGATGAAAATGTATGCCGAGTGGTGCGGTCATACCCTGGCGCGTGCCCACGCCAAATCCGGGGATGCGGCACTGATCAGTGGTTACTTGGGCAAGTCGGACTCCTTCGACCAGGTCATCGGCAAATTTGCCATCGCCTATGCCAATCAGAATGCGAAAGATCATGCCGCGCTTATCGCCGCAGAAAAATCAGGGCGGATTAATGCACTTCGAGAAGAGGAGTGATGAAGCAGATCCGTTGCGTTGTTTTACCTCGTGCGCTTGAGTTGCCGACGCGTCCAGTCCATATCGCAAGGTGTGTAACGTTATGCACTCGGTGCGCGCCACGGGAGTCTGGCCCAATACCTTAAGCTGATATCATTCAAACATTTACGAGCCGAGTTGAAAAAGATGAACCGCCAGAAAAAAATAAAGCAGTTATTGAAGGCCCACGCCAAAAAGGCCAGCGCCAAACTGGCACCACGAAACACCTCTAAATACATCAGTAAAGCGGACCGATTGAAGCTTGCGGCTGAGTCCGGTCAAGACGTCATCATTTCCTCTGAGAGCGGCTCTCAAGGCTGATATCGGCCCCTCACGGGAGCTGTAAAAACGTTCTTTTTTACCCACCAGGGTTTGTTTGCAGCCGGTGGTGATGGACTGAAACCGGCCATTTGCATTCGGTCGGAGGTGGCTCAGGCAAATCGAGAGTCACTTCATCTGATTCGATGGATAAAGACCGGCAAGCCGCGCAATCACAACACCAACGTAAAAGACGCCTGAAAACTCTTCGACCATCACAAGTGAGCGGGCGTGGTTAGTCAACGGGATAACATCACCGTAACCGGTGGTTGTGAGCGTCGTGAGGCTAAAATAAATCAGCTTGAAGAAAGTGCCGGGCTGTACGAAATCGAGGTGACCAGGGCCGAATGAGCCAGCGTTGGATATCTCGACCAGGGCATAAACGAAGGACCAAACGAAGGCCAGCATGATGTACCCCGCAAGCGCGCCATGCAGTTTGTCGGCTGTAATTGGCCCGCGCTTGAGAATATAGCTAAGCACTGCGCTAAACGAGACGGCAAGAGAMGCCGCATAAGATATTCCGGCGAGGTTAAGAATGGCGATGCTCTCAGCCCACAAAGCGGCCCATTGAAGGCCAACCCCAAGCAATGCCAGGCCCAGTTTGAGGATGAACCCTTGCCGAGTCTGCCTGGTGGCGAAAGCACCCACGAGCAGCACGATGGAAAACAGAATGCCGAGCAACGTGCGAGCAAACGTGCCCTCCTCAAGAAAGGGAAACACAAGGATCAACCCTAGTAAGAGCAGCAATAGATAGGTGCAGGGCCCTAGCCCTATAACCATCTGAGCTAAATCCTCCTCAGGTTCGGTTTTATCTTGCGGACTTGTCATACCGGTTTCCCAGAGGCTGAAATAGCGCTCGTGTCCTGACGTTGTACCGTTGAAACAGGACCTGATTTTAGAATCTGGTTTTAGAATAGTCGGCAGTGAAACTCTAGTCGCGAATGCATAGGAGAGGATTCAGCCTGACAGACAACTCTGAGTCGTTTTCTGTCCTTCGCGACGGGCAAAAAACGGCCAAAGGCGGACACGTCGGCCTGGTTTGCGTCAGAAAATAATTCGAGATTATTAGAATGCCGGTTGAGTGCAAAAGGTGCGGTCAAGGTTCAGTCCAAGCTATGCGTATCCGTTCTACGAATATCTTGCTGTGGGTCTGCGAGGAGTGTGAAGCGACATGGAAAAGCCAAGAGGAAGTCAACGTCGGTAAGTTTGAAGACTACGGAACGCTAATGAGGGGAATCGGGCGCAGCATTTTGTGGTCGGAGCTAGTGCCCCAGTAAAAAGCGCGCAACATTCGCTTTATACTTTCTGCGAACCGTCCGCTTGGGGTCGTTTTCTGCCCCTCGTGACAGGCAGAAAACGGCCGATTCTGTTGAAAAAGTAGCTCCCATGTCTGGGCTGCGGCAAAATTGCTGCATTGGCCGGCGGGGGATCACACAGCATGATGGGACAGTTATCGAGTGGGCAGGAGCGACTGTTTTACTCGTTCAACCTTGAAGATCACATCCCAGCCAATCACCTTCTGCGCAGCATTGATCGGTGTCTCGATCTGAGTGATTTGCGCCATCACCTCGCCGACTTCTACAGCCCGATTGGGCGCCCGTCGATTG
>NZ_JBFUBK010000088.1:0-27627 GCF_056405815.1 Pseudomonas sp. P1_F1_2
CGACTCCACCGACCCGATCGGTCCGGGCGAAGTGCTGTTCTCGGAAAACTTCTACCAGGCCTGCCGACGCTGCCTGAACGAAGGCGGCATTCTGGTCACCCAGAACGGCACGCCGTTCATGCAGATCGAAGAAGTCAAAACCACCGCCGGGCGCCTGCGCAGCCTGTTCCCGGATTGGCACTTCTACCAGGCGGCCGTGCCGACCTACATCGGCGGCTCGATGACGTTTGCCTGGGGCGCGACCAATACCGCTTATCGCAAACTGTCCCGCGAAACCCTGCAGCAGCGCTTTGCCGGTAGCGGCATCATCACCCGTTACTACAATCCAGAGATACACATCGGCGCTTTTGCCTTGCCGCAATACGTCCTGCAGGCTGTGAACAAGCCAAGCAACGACTGATCCCGCGTCAATCAGAAAGGGCCGTTTGCGGTGGTGTGAAAACACACCGCTGCCGGCCCTTTTTTTCATCTGTCCTGGAGCGCGTCAGTGGAACAATTAGCCTGCTAACAAGGTCGAGATGCTTGTAAGCCCATCCATGGGTTTTATCGAGGAGGCACTGATGCAAAAGTGGAAAATCACTTTCGTGGATGATCACGGCGAAACCATCGACGAAGTCTTTGAGTGCGACGAGTGCCCGGACAACGAGGAAGCAGCCAAACTCATCAAGGCCAGGCTTCTTCCTGTGGCCGCCGAACTGGATCTGAATGATCTGGAAGGACGAACCGTTGATGCCGGCGTCAAAAGCCTCAAAGCCCAGAACAGCATCCAAATCCTCGGCATCACGCCAATCTGAACACCTCCTGTCTCATTCTCATCCAGGCCTTGGCAGCGGCTCTCTCTTGAGGCTACTCTGCAATCGAGATCAGCGAATGGATCGCTAAGGTCTGGTCTTGTCAGCTACATGCTTGCTTCCCACCGGCAACGAGGTTGCCGCATCGCACGCACCATTCGGTTGCGTGTGCCGGGAATACGGAAAGTCTATCCATCACTATGAGGGGGACGTTTCATGAGCACAGCCTATCAAGAAGACATCAGCAGCTCGGTACTGCGCCGCATGAAAGAAGGCGGTTTCGACTTTTCAAGATTCCACCCCATCGAGTTCTACGCCATTTTTCCCGACGAGGAGCGGGCCCGCAGAGCAGCAGGTCATTACCGTGGCGAATCGCTGAATGCGCAAATCAGTGTGCGCGACGATGGCGCATGGGCACTCGAACTGAGCAAGGTCATGTACGCCACTTATGATGACATCGGCGATTTCGAGCAAGGTTTCGAGGCGGTGGTCGAGCCTCTGGGCGGCATCATTGAAGGATGGGGCGTCAAGCAGGAGGTACGAGGGCTACTCGCATAATCCTATGAACAGTGACACGCACTAACGGCTGACCTTCGGGTTGGCCGTTTTGGTTTATGGGCGCAGTAAACCGCTGCTGGCAAAACCCTGAAACAAGAATCCGAGGCAAAAAAAACCGCCTGAGCAGGCGGCTAAAGGGAAGTTCGGGCTGTTTTTCCAGCGAATGCGCGGATTATCCCGGGCCGAAACCGGGCAGTGAAATCAACTCTGACTATGCTGGTGATAGGCGACAACGTCGCCTTGCAATGAAGCGGGGGCAATCAGGTTGGGGCGTTTGCTGCACAGGATTGGTGCGGTATTGGCGGTGTGAAAATCCAACTGATTGATATCAAAGCGTTTATGCCGCTGGCACGGGCCTTGCGAAGGTCTGGATGTCCGGGTGACAAGGAGTACGGCATGATCCGCACCTATTTTGATGAAATGTACGATGCCGGCGGCCAGGTCCGCCCGCATTATCGGGAGTTTGCCCGTTGGCTGGCCGAAACGCCTGACGAGCTTTTGGCACAACGGCGACGCGAGGCCGATCTGTTATTTCATCGCGCCGGGATTACCTTCACGCTCTACGGGGACGAGCAGGGGACAGAGCGCCTGATTCCCTTCGACACCATCCCCCGCAGCATCCCTGCCAGCGAATGGCGGGTCGTCGAGCGCGGCTGCATTCAGCGGGTCAAGGCATTGAACATGTTCCTTGCCGACCTCTATCACGAGCAGCGCATCATCAAGGCCGGCATCATTCCGGCCGAGCAAGTGCTGGCCAACGAGCAATACCAGTTGGCGATGCAGGGGCTGGACCTGCATCGCGATATCTATTCGCACATCTCTGGCGTCGATCTGGTGCGCGACGGTGACGGCACGTATTACGTGCTCGAAGACAACCTGCGCACACCCAGCGGCGTGAGCTACATGCTCGAAGACCGCAAGATGATGATGCGGCTGTTCCCCGAACTCTTCGCGGCACAACGCATCGCGCCCATCGATCACTATCCGAATCTGCTTCTGGACACGCTGAAAAGCTCCAGCCCGATCGACAATCCGAGCGTGGTGGTGCTGACGCCGGGTCGTTTCAACAGCGCCTTTTTCGAGCATGCCTTTCTGGCTCGGGAGATGGGGGTTGAACTGGTGGAAGGTGCGGACCTGTTTGTGCGTGACGACAAAGTATTCATGCGTACCACGGACGGCCCGAAAGCCGTCGACGTGATCTACCGTCGCCTCGACGATGCGTTCCTCGACCCGTTGGCCTTCAATCCGGACTCGATGCTGGGCGTTCCGGGGCTGCTGTCGTCGTACCGCTCCGGCAATGTCGTGCTGGCGAACGCCATCGGTACGGGCGTTGCGGACGACAAGTCGGTGTATCCGTTTGTCACCGACATGATCCGTTTCTACCTCGACGAAGAACCGATCCTGAAGAACGTACCGACGTTCCAGTGCCGCAACCCGTCTGAGCTGTCCCACGTACTGGCCAATCTTCCGGATCTGGTGGTCAAGGAAACCCAGGGCTCGGGCGGTTACGGAATGCTGGTGGGGCCGGCGGCGACGACGGCGGAAATCGAGTCGTTCCGAGAGCGGATCAAAGCCAAGCCGCACGCCTACATCGCGCAACCGACGTTGTCCCTGTCGACCTGTCCGACCTTTGTCGAAAACGGCATTGCGCCACGCCATATCGACCTGCGTCCGTTTGTTTTGTCTGGCCGCGAAACCCGGGTCGTGCCCGGCGGTTTGACCCGTGTCGCCCTGCGTGAAGGCTCTCTGGTGGTGAATTCCTCCCAGGGTGGCGGAACCAAGGACACCTGGGTGGTCGAGGATTGAAGGAAGCCTGCCATGTTAAGTAGAACTGCCTCGGATCTGTATTGGATGTCGCGTTACCTGGAGCGGGCGGAAAACCTCGCACGGATGCTCGACATCAGTTATTCGCTGTCGCTGATGCCGCAGGATGGTCGCGGCAACGGTCTGCACGAACTCGCCATGCCGTTGCTGATCACCGGCACCTTGGACGATTACCTGGAGCGCCATGGTGAGTTGCATGCCGAACGGCTACTGCACTTCTTCGCCCTCGACGCCGCCAACCCGGCCAGCATCTACAGCTGTCTCGGCGCGGCGCGGGCCAGTGCCCATGCGGTGCGTGGGCGAATCACCGCCGACATGTGGGAAAACATCAACGCCACCTGGCTGGAAATTCGCGGGATTGCCGAGCAGGGCTTGAGTCGCTACGGCATGAGTCGCTTTTGCGAGTGGATCAAGGAGCGTTCCCATCTGTTTCGCGGTGCTTCCTACGGCACCATCATGCGTAACGATGCGTTCCGCTTCATTCGTCTGGGGACGTTTATCGAAAGGGCGGACAACACGCTGCGCCTGCTCGACGCTCGCTACGAAATGGCCGGCGATCAGGCCGAAGCCGTCAGTGACGGCACGGCGCACGCCTATTACCAGTGGAGTGCCTTGCTGCGGGCGCTGTCTTCGTTCGAGGCGTACACCGAGATCTACCGCGACGCGCCCGGTGCCCGGCATGTGGCTGAGTTGCTGTTACTGCGGGCGGATGTACCGCGTTCGCTGCGCGCCTGCACCGAAGAAATCGACCAGATCCTTGCCAGTCTGCCGGGAGCCAATGGCCGTCCCGCACAGCGTCTGGCCGCCGAAATCGACGCGCGCCTGCGCTACACCGGTATCAACGAAATTCTCGACGAAGGCCTGCACGCCTGGCTGACCGAATTCATCCCGCTGGTGCGCCAGTTGGGCAACGCCATTCACAGTTCTTACCTGGAGGCTGCATGAGACTTTCCATTAGCCACGAAACCACCTATCACTATGAAGATCAGGTGCGGGCGAGCATCCAGTACCTGCGACTGACACCCCACGACAGCGAGCGCCAGCACGTGCTCAGTTGGCAACTCGACCTGCCGCGCCCGGTGCGCGCGCAACTCGATCCGTTCGGCAACATCCTGCACGTGCTGACCATGGACGAGCCGCACGAGGCGATCATCATCGGCGCCCGTGGCCAGGTGGACATCGACGAACTGAGTGAAGCCGAGCATGAGAGCCAATCGGCGCTGCCGTTCCTGCGTTTTACCCGCCTGACCGAGCCCGACGAAGCCTTGCGCGCATTCGCGCAAAAAGAGTGCAAAACACGCCGGGATCGCACGGCGCTGATCGACTTGATGCATGGCTTGAACCAGCACATGACCTACACGCCGGGCTCAACCGAAGTCGACACCAGTGCGGCTCAGGCCTTCGCCGGGCGCTCCGGCGTCTGTCAGGACCACACCCATGCGTTTCTCGCCTGCGCGCGTAGCCTGGGCATTCCGTCGCGTTATGTCTCGGGTTATCTGTACAGCGAGAACAGCGAACACCTGGCCAGTCACGCCTGGGCGGAAGCCTGGCTGGATGACGCCTGGTACAGCTTCGACGTGACCAACGAATTGGCCCGGCCGGAACGTCACTTGAAACTGGCGGTAGGCCTGGATTATCTGGATGCCTGCCCGGTGCGCGGGATGCGCCGGGGCGGCGGGTGTGAACAGATGCATGCGAAAGTGTTTGTGTCGCCGACACCGATGCCGGTTATCTCTGTCCAGCAGCAATAAACCTGCACGCTGATCATTCCCACGCTCTGCGTGGGAATGCAGCCCGGGACGCTCCGCGTCCCACCGAAGCGGACGTAGAGCGTCCATTGAGGCATTCCCACGCGGAGCGTGGGAACGATCGGTTACGGTTTAACCTTGCGCCCGACCATGTGCTTCAAATACCCCACCAACTTCTCCAGATCCCCATCCGGCAATACCTGCGCGGAAAACCCCGGCATCTTCGCCTGCGGCCACTGGCGCAAGCTCTGCGGATCACGGATATACCGCTTCAGGAAATCCGCTCCAAAATACTCGGTCGGGTTGTACGGAATATTCAGATCTGGCCCGAACTGCGCATCCCCGGCACCGTTCAGTCGATGGCAGGCCAGGCAATTCTTCTGAAACAGCGCAAAACCTTGATTGACCGGATCATCGGCTTTTAACCCGGGATCAGGCAGCAGGGCAGGGAAGCGTTCCGCCACCGGCGCCAGGCGCTTGATGCTGGCGACCTGGAACGGCCATTGCTCCGGGCTGATGTTGCCGGCTTGCGGATTCGTCCAGACCAGATAAAACGGCCCGGCACCCGGTTTGCCTTCAGACAATGCCGGCCATGGTTTGGCCGGGTCTTCAATCGCCAGCCACGCCTGCGCGCCCTGAGTGTTGAGCAACGGGGCGGCGGCCAGCTCGGCGGCAAATCCATCCAGCGCCACGGCTTGCAGGTGGTCATCAGGCTTGATGCCGGTCAACAACGCCGCCAGCGGCACGGCTTGATAGTTCATCTCGCGTTTGTAGGAAACGTCGTCGGCAATGTGAAGGGTCTGGATTTTAGGGTGCTTGAGCAGTTCCCCGGTTTGCCAGGTGCGGCTGTTCGCGCCCAGCTCAAGGTTCAGCTGTGCGGCAAACAGAGGCGTGCTGAGCAGCAAGGCCCCGAGCAGTGTGAGCGTTTTCAATAGATCGCCGTCCATGTCGTGCAAGTGCCATAAAGGTTGGCACACCCACGCTGGCCCGGGTAGCGAGCCGGTCACAATTTTAAGATGGCGATAAATTCTTGGCGCTTGAGTCAGCCAATCACCTTGGTCAGGTTCGGCAAAATCAACAACAGCGTAGTGGCGAAAAGAATGAGCCCGGCTTGACGTACTTTCGAATGTTTGAACATGGCTTGACCGCCTTTTTTGTTATTTCCTGATGCCTGCCTGCATATCTCCATGACGGCAGAGCGTTGCACTTCCTGTCAGACGAGCGCCTCGGCAAAACCCGACGACAACTTCGTACACTTCACCTTAGAGCCCGCGTCAGCCGCGGTTTAGATCCATTTCGTATGGGGCTGCCATTAAAAGCTCTTAAAAAGGCATGAGGCCTATTGCCAGCTTCTTGGGCGCCCGTTTGCTAGACAGCTCCGTCTCCTGAATCGGTTAATTCGGTAGTTCACTACCGTCCGTCTGAGCGTGTGCGTCAACGTCGATGAGCGCTGCGGTCATTGAATCCGCAGCGGCTCGGCATAAGGTAAGAACTCGCATTTACCCACTGCCCAGGTTCGAGGACGTCATGACCCACGCTTTGATTTTCGACGCATTACGCACGCCCCGTGGTAAAGGCAAAGCCGATGGCGCCTTGTACAGCGTCAAACCGGTCAATCTGGTGGCCGGGTTGCTGACGGCGTTGCAGCAGCGTACTTCGCTCGACACCAGCCAGGTCGATGACGTCGTGCTTGGCTGCGTGACGCCGGTTGGCGATCAAGGCTCCGATATCGCCAAGACCGCGACCCAAGTGGCGGATTGGGACGTCAGCGTCTCGGGCGTGCAGATCAACCGCTTTTGCGCTTCGGGGCTGGAGGCGGTGAACCTTGGCGCGATGAAGGTGCGCTCCGGTTTCGAAGATCTGGTGGTGGTCGGTGGCGTCGAGTCGATGTCTCGCGTGCCGATGGGCAGCGACGGTGGGGCCTGGGCGCTGGACCCGGAAACCAACCTGCACAGCCATTTCACCCCGCAGGGTGTCGGCGCTGACCTGATCGCCACCCTTGAAGGTTTCAGCCGCCAGGACGTCGATGCCTACGCGCTGCACTCGCAGCAGAAAGCCGCGCGGGCGCGGGCGAATGGTTCGTTCAACAAGTCACTGGTACCGGTGCAGGATCAGAACGGCATCATCCTGCTCGATCACGATGAATTCATTCGGGCCGATTCCACGCTGGAAGGCCTGGGCAAGCTCAAGCCGAGTTTCGAAATGATGGGGCAAATGGGCTTCGACGCCACGGCGTTGCGCGTCTACAGCCACGTCGAACGGATCAATCACGTACACACGCCCGGCAACAGTTCCGGGATCGTCGATGGTGCGGCGCTGATGCTGATCGGTTCCGAAGCCAAGGGCCGGGCGCTGGGCTTGCAGCCGCGGGCACGGATCGTCGCCACGGCGGTCACCAGCACCGACCCGACCATCATGCTCACCGGCCCGGCGCCGGCTACCCGCAAAGCACTGGCCAAGGCCGGCCTGCGGGTCGAAGACATTGACCTGTTCGAGGTCAACGAGGCGTTTGCCTCGGTAGTGCTCAAGTTCATCAAGGACATGGCCATCGACCCGGACAAGGTCAACGTCAACGGCGGTTCCATCGCCATGGGCCACCCGCTGGGCGCCACGGGGTGCGCGATTCTCGGCACGCTGCTCGATGAGCTGGAAACCCGGCGCCTGCGCTATGGCCTCGCGACGCTATGTGTCGGCGGCGGCATGGGCATCGCCACCATCATCGAACGTCTCTGAGCCCCCGACTTCCAAGGAAACATGTTCATGACTGAAGCCATTCGTTACGAAAAGGGTCAGGACCAGATTGTCGTCCTGACCATCGACATGCCGGGCCAGAGCGCCAACACCATGAACGCGGTCTACCGCGAAGCCATGGAGGCCTCCGTCGCTCGCCTGGTCGCTGAAAAAGACAGCATTGCCGGGGTCATCATCACCTCGGCGAAGAAGACGTTCTTCGCCGGTGGCGACCTCAATGAACTGATCAAGGTCGGCAAACCCGAAGCCAAAGCGTTCTACGACATGGTGCTGACCCTCAAAGGTCAATTGCGCACCCTGGAAACCCTCGGCAAACCGGTGGTGGCGGCGATCAACGGCGCAGCATTGGGCGGCGGCTGGGAAATCTGCCTGGCGTGCCACCACCGCGTGGCGCTGGACAATCCGTCCGTACAACTTGGCTTGCCGGAGGTCACGCTGGGTCTGTTGCCGGGCGGCGGCGGGGTGGTGCGCATGGTGCGGATGCTGGGTATTGAGAAAGCATTGCCCTACTTGCTGGAGGGCAAAAAAGTCCGGCCACAACAGGCATTGCAAGCGGGTTTGATTGACGAGTTGGCGAAAGATTCTGGCGAGCTGCTCAGCAAGGCACGGGCCT
Source organism: Pseudomonas sp. P1_F1_2 (assembly GCF_056405815.1). Lineage (NCBI taxonomy): Bacteria > Pseudomonadati > Pseudomonadota > Gammaproteobacteria > Pseudomonadales > Pseudomonadaceae > Pseudomonas > Pseudomonas sp. P1_F1_2. The sequence goes on from NZ_JBFUBK010000088.1 coordinate 8,286, forward strand.
GGATTCTGGCCAATCCGACGGCGGTACAACGCTGGGACGTGAAGGGCTATCAGATCCCCGGTGGCACACCGTCCAGCCCGAAAGTCGCGCAGATGCTCGCCATCGCGCCGTCGATCCTGCGCAGTAAAACCCAAGGCTGCATGCCGGCGCCGGAGAAAATTCTCTGCGCAGCCGTTGAAGGTGCTCAGGTGGACTTCGACACCGCGCACCTGATCGAAACCCGCTATTTCACCGAATTGACCACCGGTCAAATCTCTAAAAACCTGATCGGCACGTTCTGGTTCCAGCTCAACGAAATCAACGCCGGCGGTTCGCGGCCACAGGGTTTTGCCCCTTATGTGACGCAAAAAGTCGGCGTGCTCGGTGCCGGGATGATGGGCGCCGGCATTGCATTTGTCAGCGCATCGGCGGGCATTGAAGTGGTGCTCAAGGACATCAACCTCGCGGCAGCCGAGAAGGGCAAGGCCCATTCGGCGGCGCTGCTGGACAAAAAAGTCGCGCGGGGCCAGCTACTCCCCGAGCAGCGCGAGGCGATTCTGGCGCGGATCGTGACCACTGAAAGCGATGCTGACCTGACCGGTTGCGACCTGATCATCGAGGCGGTATTCGAAGACCGCGAGCTCAAGGCCAAAGTGTCCTCGGCTGCGCAAAAAGTCGTCGGCCCGGCGGCGGTGATCGCCTCCAATACTTCGACCTTGCCGATCAGCGGCCTGGCCACGGCTGTACCGGATCAGACCAAGTTCATCGGCCTGCATTTCTTCAGCCCCGTAGAGAAAATGCCGCTGGTAGAAATCATCAAAGGCGCGAACACCAGCGACGAAACCCTGGCTCGCGGGTTCGATTTCGTCCTGCAAATCAAGAAAACTCCGATTGTGGTCAACGACAGTCGCGGTTTCTTTACTTCGCGGGTGTTCGGCACCTTCACCAACGAAGGCATCGCCATGCTCGGCGAAGGCGTCAGTGCACCGATGATTGAAACCGAAGCCCGCAAGGCCGGCATGCCCATCGGACCACTGGCGATCTCTGACGAAGTTTCCCTCAGCCTCATGAGCCATATCCGCCAGCAAACGGCCAAAGACCTGCAAGCCGAAGGGAAACCGCTGATTGAGCACCCGGCCTTTGCCGTGATTGACTTGCTGCTCAACGAATACAAACGGCCCGGCAAAGCGGCAGGAGGCGGTTTCTACGATTACCCGGCCGCTGGCCAGAAACATCTGTGGCCCGAGCTGAAAAGCCGTTTCGAGCAGCCAGACAGGCAGATATCGCCCAAGGATGTGCGTGATCGCCTGTTGTTCGTGCAAGCCCTGGAAACCGTGCGCTGCGTGGAGGAGGGCGTGCTGATGTCGACCGCAGACGCCAACATCGGCTCGATCTTCGGCATCGGTTTCGCGGCGTGGACGGGGGGCGCGCTGCAATTCATCAATCAGTACGGGGTGAAAGACTTCGTCGCCCGAGCCCAATACCTGGCTGGGCAGTATGGCGAGCGTTTCAATCCACCGGCCTTGTTGCTGGATAAAGCCGCTAAAGGGGAGGCGTTTTAAGGGACCGATGACGCCTCGCGGGGCTTGCCTTGGAACAGTGTTTCGAGGCAGGCTCTGGGGTGTGCATTATTCCCATCACGTGTCAGGTATTTTTTATGTCGTTACGCATCTGCATTTTGGAAACCGACATCCTGCGTCCAGAATTGGTCGACCAATATCAGGGCTACGGGCAGATGTTCAAACACCTGTTTTCGCAGCAGCCTATCGCGGCCGAGTTCACGGTCTACAACGTGATGCAGGGCGAATACCCCAGCGATGATCTGATCTTCGACGCTTATCTGGTCACCGGCAGCAAGGCCGACTCTTTCGGCGCCGACCCGTGGATCGAAACCCTCAAGGCGTACCTGCTGACCCGTTATGAGCGCGGCGACAAACTGCTGGGCGTGTGTTTCGGCCACCAGTTGCTGGCGTTGTTGCTGGGCGGCAAAAGCGAACGTGCCAGCCAAGGCTGGGGCGTCGGCACCCACAGTTACAAGCTGGCGGCGAAAGCACCGTGGATGAGCCCGGTCAGGGAAGAGTTGACCTTGCTGATCAGCCACCAGGATCAAGTGACGACGCTACCGAAAAACGCCACAGTCATCGCCTCGAGCGATTTTTGCCCGTACGCGGCTTACCACATCAACGATCAGGTGTTGTGTTTCCAGGGGCATCCGGAATTCATTCACGATTACTCACGAGCGCTGCTGGAAATCCGCCAGCAAGCACTGGGCGAGCAAATTTACTCCAAAGGTGTAGCCAGCCTTGAGCATGAGCATCATGGCGCTACGGTGGCGGAGTGGATGATGCGGTTTGTGGCGCACAAGCCAGAAACGGTTTAATGCCAACACATGCCAGCTCCCACAATGCTGATTTCCTGTGGGAGCGAGCCTGCTCGCGATTGTCACAGACGACTCGGTATTGACTAAAGCCACCCCGACTTCTTGAAACTCGCCCATAAACCCGTACACCCCACGGCAATAAACCCCAGTACCCCGAAGTACCCGTATTGCCACGCCAGCTCCGGCATGTTCTGGAAGTTCATCCCGTAAATCCCGGCCACTGCCGTCGGAAACGCCAGAATCGCCGCCCACGCTGCAAACTTGCGCTGCACCACGCTCTGACGTGAAGCCTCCAGCAGCACGCCAATTTCGATCGTCTGGCTGGCGATGTCGGCCAAAGTCGTCAGGTCTTCCATCTGTCGTGTGACGTGGATCTGCACATCGCGGAAGTAGGGGCGCATGTTCTTGTCGATAAACGGAAAGCTCAGCTTCTGCAGCTCTTCACCGATCTCCACCATCGGCGCCGCATAACGACGCAGGCGCAAGACGTCCCGGCGCAGGCCATGAAGCTTCTGGATGTCATGTTCATTCAGCGCGCTGCACAACACGTTGCGCTCCAGCTCATCAATCTCGGCATGAATCGCTTCGCCCATCGGCTGGTAGTTTTCAATCACGAAATCGAGGAGGGCATAGAGGACGAAATCTTCCCCGTGCTCAAGCAATAACGGACGCGCCTCACAACGCTGTCGGACATAGGCGTAGGACGCGGAGTGACCATTGCGTGCGGTAATGATGTAACCGTTGCCGGCAAAGATATGCGTCTCGATGAATTCGAGTTTGCCTTCCTTGCGAATCGGCGAGTAGGTGACGATGAACAGTGCATCGCCGAAGGTTTCGAGCTTCGGTCGGCTGTGTTTTTCCAGGGCGTCTTCGATGGCCAGTTCATGCAGGTTGAACTGGCGTTGCAGGTTGGCCAGTTCCTGGGCGTCTGGCTCTTCGAGGCCGATCCAGACAAAATGGCCGGGCTTTGCGGCCCAGGCTGCGCCTTCATCCAAGGTGATATTGGTGACTTTCTTACCGGCGCTGTAAACCGCAGCAGCAACAACTCTACCCATGATTCAAGTTCACTTCTTTTTAGCAGGTGGCAGTGGCAGGCAATCTTCAGCTTAGCCTTGTCTACTGCTTGAGAGTGAGCAAACTCTGCATCGTTCGCAGGCGAAAGTTCGCAGGCAAAAGAAAACCCGCACCAGGCGGGTTTCTTTTTACGCGGCTTGCAGTTGCCGATCCATCGAAGCGATGCACTCGCGCATCTGTTCGCGGCACTGGTCCATTAGCATGGGCATATCGTCCAGGCTCAACCCCACCGTCGGAATTGCCGGCAACGAACGAATCAGAATCTTCCCACTGCGCCAGCGGTTCAATCGCATGTGTTTGACGTAACTGCTGACACACACCGGCACGATCGGCACGCCGGCAGCAATCGCCATCTGGAACGCGCCTTTCTTGAATGGCAGCAGCTCTTCGCCAAGGTTGCGCGTGCCTTCCGGGAACACCCAGATAGACGTGTCTTCATGCTGCAAGGTGTGCGTGGTGGTCAACATTGAGTGGCGCGCCTTGTGCGCATTGCCGCGGTCGATCAACACGTTCCCGGCCAGCCAGAACAACTGCCCGAACAGCGGCACCCACTTGAGGCTTTTCTTGCCGATGCACACGGTGCGGCGGGGCACCACGTTGCCGAATACGAACAGGTCGTAGTTGGACTGGTGATTGGCAATAATCACGCAGCTCTCGGGTTTATCCATCAATGGCCCGACGTCAGCCTTCACCCGTAAACGCAAAATGCACATCGCCGGCCACGYATACAGGCGTGCGCACAAACGGCTGTTGTCCGGGTTGAACGGGCGACACAGGCCCAGAAACACCCCAAGCACTCCGGCCAGAATAAAGTGCAGGCCCATCAAGAACATACGAAACACAAACAGCATTTACAGGCCCCACCGGGACAAAAGGTGGCGCAGTGTACGGATGTGCACTGTTTTCGGCAATTGCCGCTATAGAAGGGGGAGATAGGCGATATTTGTGCGCATGTTTCCGACTTGTTGGTCAGTCGCATACTAGAGCGGTTACAGACCTTTCATCGCGATGTGTAAGAAAAAGCCCGACACGACGGTCGGGCTTTTCGGTGCAGCGAGTTTTGGGCTTAACCCGAATGCTCCTGATCCAGGATGATCGCGTTGTCCAGCGTCTCCAGCAACGCCTTGCGCACTTTCAACTTGGTGTTCTTGTGCGCGGTCATGTTGATCTTCTTCAGCTGACGAGCCGCCGCCAACGCTGCGCCTTGCAGCTCTTCGGCCGACACCACCGCGTCGAGGAAACCGGCATCGACAGCGCTCTGCGGGTTAAACATCTCGCCATTGATCACGGAACGGTGGAACGCCGACTTGCGCAGGCGATCACGGGCGATCTCGATACCGGCGTGGTGCATGGTCATGCCGATCTGCACTTCGTTCAGGCCAATGCTGAACGGGCCATCGACACCGATGCGGTAATCCGCCGACAACAGCAGGAACGCGCCCTTGGCCACAGCATGCCCAGGGCACGCGACGATCACCGGGAACGGGTGCGACAGCAGGCGACGGGCCAGTGTCGAACCGGCCGTGACCAACGCCACGGCTTCTTTAGGGCCGGACGTCATCACCTTCAAGTCATAACCACCCGACAGAATCCCGGGCGTACCGGTAATGATCACCACCGCATGATCAGTCACGGCCTGATCCAGCGCAGCATTAAACGCAGCAATCACGTCCGGAGAGATGGCATTGACCTTGCCATTGCTCAAGGTCAGGGTCGCGATACCGTCTTCGAGATGGTAGGAAATCAACTCACTCATGACGCTATTCCTTGTATGAAAGTTGGGGCAGACGTTACCCACCACGGCAGGCCAGGTAAAGCGCCGTGACTGACCCGCCAGTCACCCTTTCCCCGCCGGGCAAGCGTAGCCGGCCACACCCGTCGCGTATTCCTCTCTATATAGAAGGGAGGGCGAAGCCAGAGATTGGCAGGTTTGCCATGGCCCGGAACCCGCCGGAACGACTAAAACGCTAAGCGCATGAAAATTCTGCAAAAAAAGTTTGCCATCGGAAAAGGTTTCGACTACATTAGCGCGCCTCGACAGACAGAACATGTTTGACGAGATACGGTGAAGTGTCCGAGTGGCTTAAGGAGCACGCCTGGAAAGTGTGTATACAAGAAATTGTATCGAGAGTTCGAATCTCTCCTTCACCGCCAAATTCGATGTAACCAAAACCCCTGATTTCGAAAGAAGTCAGGGGTTTTGTGGTTTCTGGTGTCTGGAGTTTGTGAACGACGCTGTAGTTTCCGAGTTTTATGTAGGACGAGTCTTGGGCGTGTGGGGCGTAACGCTGGAAAGCTAGCAGGTTAGGTGCTTCCACGGGAAATGCGCTCCACATAGCCCATCTCGGGACGGGTTGTTCGCTTTGGGCCTTAGGGTTCAAGATGAAAAAAAGGGCAGCACACCTCAGGGGCGCCCCATTTCCCTGGAATGGACTGACGCGCTTTATGCAGGAAATGACCATGAAACAGGCCGAGCTCGAAAAGCTCCACGTTGAAATCATCAAGCTGCTTGCTGAGCAGCGCAAGCTGAATGCCGAGGCGAGCAAGTTGAATACCGAAGCCGGCAAGATGACCCGTGAAACCTTTTGATGCCCGGTGGCGATCGCCATCGGGATGATTGGGGCGGTGGCAACCGTCACGGCGGTGTTGATTAAGCTTCTTTAGCCTCTGATTTTTTTCAATGGGCTTGGATAGTTGATTTCATTTGGCGCCTCGAAAAGCCCGGTCTTCAGCCTCGTCACCCACCTGTTAGACTGCCCGAACCCCTCGAACGGAATCGACACCATGTCCCGCCCACGCGCCACTTACCGCCGCCAGGTCATATCTATTGCCGCCGTGTTGGCGTGCACTCTGTCATCACTCGCCACCGCAACAACATTCCCGGACGCCGAAGCCAGCGACCCCGCTAAACTCGGCTGGATGGTCGGCTCGCCACCCCCTGCTGATCGTACCGTACGCTTCGAAGACGGCAGCTATTTCCAGTTCCCGGCGATGCGCTGGAGCGTCTCGAACTTCCGGCAACTCATGCCTACGATCAACGTCTCACGAGGTCTCGGCGCCCCTGTGCCATTGGCGTCCTTGTTGCGCAACGATATCGACGCCATCAGCTTCACGCCGCTCGGCGCTAAAAAGCCGATGACCTGGGATCAATCCCTGGCGGCCACTTACACCGATGGAATTGTGGTGATGCATCGCGGCAAGGTTGTGTACGAGCGTTACTTCGGCGTGCTGAAACCCGAAGGTCAGCACGCGGCGATGTCGGTGACCAAGTCCGTAGTTGGCACATTGGGCGCGATGTTGGTCGCCGAAGGGCGAATCGACGCGAACAAGCCTGTTGTCGAATACGTTCCCGAGTTGGCAGCTTCCGCGTTTGGCAGCGCCACGGTACGTCAGGTCCTCGATATGACAACGGCTCTGAAATACAGCGAAGACTATGCCGACCCAAACGCAGAAGTATGGGCTCACGCAAAAGCGGGTAGCCCCTTGCCCAAGCCAAAGGACTACACCGGGCCGCGAAGTTACTACGAGTTTTTGCAGACCGTTCAACTGCAAGGCGAACACGGCAGCGCGTTTGGCTACAAGACCGTCAACACCGACGTATTGGGCTGGATCATCGCCCGAGCGACCGGCCGCAACGTGGCGCAGTTGTTGTCGGAGCGCATCTGGAGTCGACTGGGCGCCGAGCAGGATGCCTATTTCACGGTGGACTCTATCGGCACGCCGTTTGCCGGTGGTGGATTGAATACTGGCTTGCGAGACCTCGCCCGATTTGGCGAGATGTTGCGCAATGATGGGCTGTTCAATGGCCAGCAGATCGTGCCCAAAGCGGTGGTGGACGACATTCGCCGTGGCGGCGACAAACAGGTTTTTGCCAAGGCCGGCTATGACTTGTTGAAGGGCTGGAGTTATCGCTCGATGTGGTGGGTGACGGACAAGGAGGGCGGGGCATTCATGGCGCGCGGTGTTCATGGTCAGCGCATTTATGTTGATCCGAAAGCCGAGATGGTGATTGTTCGTTATGCCTCGCACCCGGTTGCCAGTAACTCGGCGAATGATCCGGTGACGTTGCCGGCGTTTGATGCGTTGGCCGCGTATTTGTCCAAGTTGCCTTGATTCGCTGTTTATTAAGAAGGAATTCCTATGATCACCACCACAACTCACGCCATCGAAGGCCGCCAGATCACCGCTTACCTGGACATCGTCAGCGCCGAGTCGGTGCAGGGCATAAACGTTGTTCGCGACATGTTTGCCGGGATGCGGGATTTTTTTGGTGGGCGTTCCCAGACGTTGGAGCGAGCGTTGAAGGAAGCGCGGATTCAGGCGACCGACGAAATCAAGGAGCGGGCGCGAGCACTTCAGGCGGACGCGGTGGTGGGGCTTGATTTTGAGATCAGCATGCCGGCAGGCAAGGGCGGGATGGTGGTGGTGTTTGTGACAGGGACGGCGGTGAAACTGAGATGAGGTGAAACGTGGGCCATTCGTCGGGCACGCGGAAATCTGAATTCCAAGTCCGGTAATGACCGGCTAGTCTCAAAACCCTTGGTGATCGATATTTTTCAGGCAAAGGGCTTTGCCGGTGTCGATCCATTTGAGAGGGGAAGAGGTATGGCTGATCCRTATATCGAAGACGACGGGGCTGAATTTCCGATCAACAATTGCGTTAAATGCGGCCAGACAGAGTATGTGGCGGGCTTTGGGGAAGACCCGATCCAGACCAGCAAAGTGAAATCGACGACGCCCAGAGGGCCGAAGGCCAAATTTCTGCCGAGAGTAGCAGCGCCTTCCAGGAAGTAATCGTTAACCGGACAGACCCCGCCATCGAGCGGGGTTTTTCATGTGTGAAATCTCGATTACCGGTTGAAACCTGAAGTGCCGACGTTCGGTAATGATGCCGTTTACTTTTTCACATACTTTTCACAGCCACCTCCGTAGGCTCAAACCATCCGTTAGAAAGCAGTACCTGGCCCGTTCCCCAGCGGGCTTTTTTTTGCCTGTCATAAAACCTTTCCCATAAAAGCTGTCCAACCGTCGCTGATTGAGCGGTGCGGTGGTTTTTGTGTGGACGTTTACTGCGTGACAGCATTTAATCCCCGGCTTTCTTTTTTCCCCTATTTTTGAGGTTTCGTCATGCGTTTAACACTGCCTTCCCTGGTTCTTGGGCTTCTGGTTGCTCAAGGTGCGATGGCTGCCAGCGATGGCACCGCCGCAATCGGCGGTGGTCTGGGTGGCGCGCTGGGTAATGTGGTCGGCCAAAGCATGGGCGGCAGCACCGGCGCAGCGATTGGTGCTGGCGTAGCGGGCGCGGCCGGCAGTGCTGCTACCGCACGCAAAGGCAGCCGCACTTCAGCCGCCATTGGTGGCGGTGTGGGTGCAGCGGGTGGTTCAGTGATCGGCAACAGCCTGGGTGGCAAGACCGGTTCTACCATCGGCGCAGGTTTGGGTGGTGCACTGGGCGGCGGCGTAGGCAGCAACATGGCCAAAGGTCACAAGCGTCACTGATCCTGATCGGCCCATTGAAGAGCCCGGCTAAATGCCGGGCTTTTTCGTTTATGAACGATTCTTTAAACAAAGCCTCGAAGCTCATATACCCCAGAAGAATACGAGGCTTCCCATGACCCCGGTTAACAATGGCAAAAAGTGTACAAGCATCAACGCTCGACGTTTGGCGCTGTCCGTGTTTGTGGTGGGACTGTTGGCGGCTCAAGGTGCAATGGCGGCCAACGACGGCACCGCTGCGGTGGGCGGCGGCCTGGGCGGGGCGTTGGGTAATGTCGTCGGCGGACAATTGGGCGGCAGCACGGGAGCGGCCATCGGCGCCGGTGTCGGCGGCGCGGCAGGGAGCGCGGTCGGGGCGGAAAAAGGCAATCGCAATGAGGCGGCCATTGGCGGCGGCTTGGGCGCAGCAGGCGGCTCGGTGGTTGGCAACAGCCTCGGCGGCTCTACCGGTTCGACCATCGGTGCTGGCCTGGGTGGTGCCGCGGGTGGTGCCGTCGGTAACAACCTGGGCGACGACGATAATCATGGCAGCTCCCATTCCGGTAACGGACACAAGCATAAGCACAAAAACAAGCATCACTAACTCGCCAACGAGTAGAAGCCCGGCCTAGCGCCGGGCTTTTCGTATCTGTGCCTGGCAAGCCGGAACGAATGGCGGCAGCTACTCTCGAACTTTATACACCCCCAATAATTGCGAGGCCCGCCATGACGCCGGAAACCGAAGGCAAAGAACAAAAAGGCCCGAGTGGGCTTCCGTTCATCAATGATCCCGGCAATGAAGATCCAGGTTCATTGATTGACGACGCCACGGTGCCGCTCAATGATTCCGATGACGCGGGTGATGTGGGAAATCTTGAGTACGAAGACGAGTATGAAGACGACGAAGATTGATCTTTGTGCGGTCTCGTTGACCGAACGTCTCTTTCATCGAACCCATGCATAACCTGCCACCTCGAAATATCAGGACCTGCTCTTCAGGTCCTTCGAGAGGTGCTTATGAACGCTGATCCGAAAAACCCCGACATTGATGACACTCCAGAGTATCCGCTGCCTTCGCCGACCGACTCGCTGAGTCGCGATCAACGTCCGCCGGATGACGATACAGCGGTGGAACAAGTGCCCGCTGATGATGTGAAGCGCGGTGATGTCGAGGCTGATCCTGAAGATCCGGACATTGCCGGTGATGATTACTCGGGTGAACCGAGCTGAAAAGCCGCTCGTCGATTGTGCGGCACCTTTGAAAAATGACTGCTGCCAGATCAGGTATGCACGTTTTTAAGGAGACGCATCATGATCGGTTCAAAGTTTGCGGCCTTGGCCATTGCAGGGCTGTTGTCAGTCAGCTCGCTGACCGCGTTTGCCCAGTCTTACGGGAACGATGCTCCTGTGGATAAAGGCGGGATGCCTCCGTCCACTGAAATGAATGCGAATTCTGCGGATGGTAACGCACTGCCGCCTGGCTCTATTAATAGTGGGAATGGTGGGGATGCCAATGGAAGTAGTACGTCCCCGGGGGCGGGAAGTGGGGCGGCGAGTGGTGGAGGTTCGATGGGGAAGGGTGGAGGGAGTGGGTCTGGAGGATCTGGTAGCTCCGGGATGAGTGGAAGTGGGGTAGGTGGAAGTTCTGGGAGTGCAGGTGGAGGAACAGGTGGTGCTGGGGGTGGAACGAGTGGTTCGGGTAGTTGAAGTACCTGACCCCTAGCACCCCATGCTAGGGGTCAATTCGATTGGCAATTCCCCAGTTAGTGGATTTTGTTGCTTATTTTGGGGGACTTTAAACAATACACTTCACCGGGAAAGTTCACCCATAGTTAGATATTCTTCGAATTCGGCCTTGATTTGTTTTTTGTCAGTATATTTTTTGAACTTCTCCGGCGACTCGCAAGCAAACATATAAAGTCTCAAAACATCGAAGCAGTCTGTCCTTCCCTCTGGTCCATAATCAAAATCAATGCACAAGTCGGGGAAGTAAACAGCACATCCAACGGCGTGTAACTCGTACGTTATGTCGCCAACGATTACACCGCATTGTTCGATTTTATTGGCGCGCCATAACCTTAGGATGCATCTGGTGCCAAATTTTTCTTCGAGCAGGTCGGTGGCTTTATCCACCATCGAAAGAAAATCGGATACAAGTTGTTCGAGACTGTCGTTTCTATGACTCATTCTCTTCGATGCTCCAGTCTGTCATGTCCCACGTTGCTCGAAGATTCCAAGGTCAATACCGTTTAGGAGGGAGGCTGATCCGGATTACTCTATTTTCAATGACTGTAGCCATTTTTTATAAAAATCTTTTTGCTCTTTCAATGTGTTTACGATATCGGTTTCTTCATAGTCAAATATGTAGACGATGTCATCAAATGTCGCGGATTTTCCCATTTTTAGTTCGTATGCAACGAACCCGCCACTCATTTGGGAGCACATTCTAGAAGGGGTTACGTTTAGTTTTGCCCCTTTGCATAGGAATTTTACATAGGGGAAGTCAAGCCTTATTTTTGCTAGGCATAGATAGAGATCCTCGCTTTCATACCTTTTGCGGAAACCATTCTTCATTGTAAAAATTATAACCATCTTCGCGGCATCATATTGCAGCTGTGCCTGCTCCTTATGGTTGTCAATTATTATTGTGATTTTAGTGGTTTCCATTTGGCTTCCTATTTGGGTTAGGAATGGAGTATCCAACGTAGCTCCCGTCCTTTTTCATCGGTGTCACGCCTATTATATCGGCTGTATCAATCCTGTTTGGGATAGCTATTTCAGTTTCATCTGCAAACGGAACAAGGTTTTTCAACTCTTTATTGACATCTATCCCATCAATTTGTCTGAGTGTGTACAAAAAACCTTTTCTTGTTCTAAATTTCGTCGCAAATTGGATGCCCGTAACCTTGGATGGTGAGGTGCTGACGAAATTGCTTGGCGGATCATCGCTGTCGATAGCATGAAGCAATAGGTCATTGCTTTCGCCTTTACTCTTAAATCCCGTTCTGAAGATTTCGTCGGGGTGCTTCACGTCACCCCGATAGAGATAATCAATCTTGCCGTTAGGTACGGGAAGCGTTACTTCACCCTCATCAACCCTAACCTTCCCCGCCGGATCCTCATCCCCAAACCCCGGCCTCTTGCACCCATCCGCGCCAGGACATTCATTCAGCCCCAACGGATCAACCCAGCCCGTAGGATTCCGCGTGTACTGATACCCGTTAATCCCGCCCGCCAACCCACTCGGATCCGGTGTCAGGTACCGCCCGATATCCGGGTTGTAGTAACGATGCCGGTTGTAATGCAGGCCTGTCTCCGCGTCGAAGTACTGCCCTTGAAACCTCAACGGTTGGTCCAGCACCTGGTGGGTATCGCGGTTCAGTCGGGTCAGGCGGCCGTAGGCGGTGTATTGCGCGGCCCAGATGATGTCGCCGCTGTAATCGGTGAGTTCTTGCGGGGTGCCGAGGTGGTCGAGTTGGTAGTAGAACGGGCAGGCCTGGCGCGGGCCTTTGCCGTCGAGCATGGCGAGGGGGCGAAAGGTGCCGGGTTCGTAGAGGTAGCTGCGGTGATGCTCCTGGCTGTGTTCGGCGATGAGGTGGTCGCCCTGCCAGAAAAACTCGGTGGTTTTGCCGTCGACGGTTTTGCGGATGCGGCGGCCGAAGGCGTCGTAGCGGTAGGTCGCGCAAGTGCCATTGGGCAGCGTGACGCCGATGAGCCGGTGCTGGCAGTCGTAGCGGTATTCGGTGACGAGTTTTTGCGCGGTGCCGCGGCGTTCGCGGATCAGGTTGCCGAAGGCGTCGTAGTCGAAGTGACGGTCGCCTTGCATCGACAGACGATTGCCTTTGACGGCTGCCGGGCCGGGGCGGTCCTGCATCAACAGGTTGCCGGCGGGATCGTGGGCGAAGCTTTCGGGTTGTTGATCGCGCGAGTGACGGACCCGGATCAGGCGGTTGAGAGGGTCGTATTGGTAGTTGCGTTGGCCATGACGGGTGTCTGCGATGTAGTCGAGATTGCCGTTGGCGTTGTAGGTGTAGTCGCGCCGATACAGCGACTGTTGGTGTTGGCTGACAGCGTGGGCTTTCAGGCTGCCTTGTTCGTCGTGGTCGTACTGACTGCGCAACAGGCCTTGCTGGCGTTGTAACTCGCGACCGAATCGGGAGGTGTGGCTTGTGAGGCGTGTGCCGTTAAGGTCGATGGCGGTCAGCGCGCCACCTTTGGCGCGGTGGTAGCTGAGTTTGCTGTTGTCCGGCAGGCGCAGGTGATTGAGCCGGCCGCAGGCATCGTAGCCATAACGCAACGTGGCCCAACTCTGGTGTTCAGTGATCAGGCGGTTCTGGGTGTCGTATTCGAACTCCAGTGGGTGGTCTTGGCTGTCGTCGACGCTGACCAGCCGACCGAGGCTGTCGTAGCAATATTCAACCTTGGTGCCGTCAGGCAGGGTTTTGATCAGCAACCGACCGGCCGAGTCCCGCTGGTAGCGCGTAATCAGCTTCGAGCCGTCATCGCCGTACTCGGTTTTCTCCAGTAAATGGCCATTCAGGTCGTAGGCATACGCCGTGCGTCGACCATCAAAACCGGTTTGCTGTCGGACCAATCCACTGGCGGTGTAGTCCAGTCGATAACGTTCACCGGACTCGTTCTCGATGTCGGTCAGCAGCAGCCGTGCGTTGTCATAGCGGTAACGCAGGTGTGTGCCGTCGGGGTTGATCCGGCGGCTGACCAGGTGCAAGTCATCGTCGTACTCAAAACGCGTGACACGACCCAGTTCATCCCGTTCGGCAGTGATCTTGCCGTAGGCGTTGTAACTGAAGGCTCGACTGGCGCCAGTAGGAAGAGTTGTCTGGATCAGTCGGCCAACGGCGTCCCGTTGGTAGTGAGTGACAGCGCCGAATTCGTCCTGAAAGGTTATTTTCCGTCCCAGAACATCGTAGGAAAACCGCCGCTGACCGCCGTCCGGCAGGGTTTCTTCGATCAGTTGCCCAAGTGCATCCCGAACGAAAACCTGGCGACTGCTGTCCGGAAAACGAATCGAGAGCAGCCGTCCTTGGGTGTCGTAGTGGTAATGGGTGGTTTGGCCATCGGGATCGATGGCCTCGGTGACATCGCCTTGAGCATTGCGTTGATATTTCCATACGGCTTTACCGCGAGAGCACGCATGCAGGAAACCGTTGCGGTATTCGTAGGACGTTGGCTCATCTTCAGGTGGAATCAGCGCAATCAGCCGCCCGATCTCGTCGTAGCGGTATTGAGTGATCGCTCCCAGCGGCCCCTGTTCGGCAATCAGATGACCCTTGTGGTCATAAGTCTTGAGATACTCGGCACCCTCTGGCTCAACCCGACGCACCAACCGCGCCGTATCGTCATGGACGTAGGCTTCTTCGCTGCCATCGACGCTTTTAACCCGCACGCCACCGTTGTCGTCCCAGGCATAGCGTGTATCCATCTGCGAAAACGTCGCCCAGTGCCGAATGCATCGGGCCGCTTTGCCCGACCGTTCCCACTCCCAAAAGAAACTTGCCCCGCCGGCGAGTTGCCGCTGGAGAATCACGTGGTGGTCGTCGTAGTCGTACCGCTCGCTTTCACCGGCGGCATTGGTCGCTTCGATCAGTCGCTGGCGGGCGTCGTAGCGGTAGGAAATCAGCGTTTGCTCTGTACGCCAGGCGTCATCCGCAGTGTCGGCGGGATGAAACGATTGATACTCGACGGCAACGATGTGCCGGCGCTCGTAGCGCAACAGCAGCGAACGGCCTGCACCGTTGTCGAGGCGCTGAATGCGATCCTGACGATCGCGGGTGATGTGCACCCGGTTGTTGTAGGCATTGCTGATCGTGGTCAGCCGCCCAGTGCGAAAGTGATAAAACCGCACCGTCTCGCCAGCCAATGCGAGCACTAATTCCTCTGGCTGATCCCCGAGATAAATCGCGGCCCGCGACAGACTGTTATGGATGGCCGGGCGTTCCTGGCTGGGCAGCGGAAACGTCGTACGGCGGTTTTCATGGTCGATCCAGACGACGTGTTCAGCGTCCAGCTCCAGCCGATGCGCCAGCGAATGACTCCAGCCCCAGCCCAGCCCGCAATCGATTTCCACCGCGCTGGTTCGGTACAACCGGGTGAACGCAAAGGGCAGCAAGCCATTGAGCGAACCATCCTCCAGGGTCAGCAACTCTTCGCCGGTGACCATCGACACCGGGCAACCGTTCGTACAGGTCAGCGGCCCGCAGTCGGCGCTGTCGCCATTGGGGTTTTTCGCCTGTTCGGAGGCGTCGTCACGGTGTTCGTGACGGCTGAGGCGGGTGGTGGCTGCGGATTTTTTGCGAGCGATGGCGAGCGGATTTTCCACCTGCGTTATGGGCGCAGAGCCGGCACTTATCTGTAATGGCAGCGTAGGCGCGGGGTTCAGCGCAGCAGTGCGGGCGTTGACCGCAAGGGGTTTGAATACCTCCGCATGGGGCGTCAGGTCGGATTGAGCGGCCAGCCGCAAACTCGCGGCAGCCAGCCATTTGCGCGCCCGTTCCGATTTGAGCTTGTTCAGCACCTTGGCACTGATGCCGAGTTTCAGTCCTTTGGTGCCGGTAAATCGTGCCAGGAGAAAACCGATCAAAATGCCTGTGCGGATTTCCGCCACAACCTCTGCAGCGTGATGTGGCGGCAGCATCCGCACCCAGCTGGTAAACGCCGCGAGATGAATGAACATCAACGGCTCGTCACTCAGCATCAGCAGCAGWTTGGCGATCGACTCCGCCGAGGCCTTCAGCAGTGTTTCAAGTTCGGTCTCGGTCAGGTACTCAAGGAGCTTTTGGCTGTTGGCTTGCAGGTCCGCGATCAGCTCGTATATCTGCTTCACGTCGTCCCACAAACCGTTCAGCGCATTCTCGAAGCCTCGCCAGTCAGCCTGTTGCAGCAGGCCGTAGCGCTTGATGAAACCCGCCTCGGCGAACTCGACCCAGGAAGGTTCGAATTCAGTCGTCCATTCGTTGCGCAACCAACCTTCCAGTTCGCCGATGACGCTTTGATAAGAGGCGTACAGCGCTTTGACGTGTTCGGTGGAAACGTTTGGAAAGAAGGTGATGCGGTAACGTTGACCGCGCTCGCACTTGGGGACCTCCAGGATGCCGCTGGGGCCGATCTGGTGGTGAACCGGCTCGCCAAATGTTCCGTCCGGGTTCAACGGTTCCAGCGTCACCGGCGTATTGCCAATGGGGACGAATCGCGCGGCCTCGAACATGTGCACCAGTGTCAACGGGCCGCTGGCCGGGCATGCGCCGACGGTTGAACTGACGGGCGCAGTGGAGTGCTTCGGTGCGATCAGCCGGACATCGTTGCCGACCTTGAATACCTGCTCGATCTCCAGTGCCTTGCCAGTCCAGAAACTCTCGGCCCACGCGTCGTAATCGTTGAGACAGAGCCGAAAGTCAGCGAGCAGCGCCTCGACGTTCGGCTGTTTGGGGTCCATGGCGGCGACCACCAGCAAGCCGATGGCGTTATTCAAGGCCAGTACCTTGTCAGGTACGAACATTCGCAGTCCCTCGCGCAGATCAAGATGAGCGCGAGACTTTGCTTGGGATCAACGGGTAAAGAAGTCGGGAAAGGAGGCGTTTTATGTAGGAGGATTCGCTAAATGACGACGAGCACTTTTTGTAACGGCCAGGCATTGCCCGTTGCCCAACGTCAGCCGCGCTCGCTATGCTGCTGAATCCTTTAATCGATCACGGACCCGGCCGTACCTGAGCCGTCTCTGAGGTGTCATTTGAAAACGGATCAGATGCGATGAATGCACCGCTCAACACGTTCGGCCCGATCAAGGCTGTGATTTTCGACATGGACGGTTTGCTGCTGGACACCGAGGGCATTTATACCGAGGTCACGTCCCTGATTGCCGCGCGTTACGGCCGGGTGTTCGACTGGAGCATCAAGCAGAACATCATCGGGCGTGGGGCGGGTGATCTGGCGCGGTACGTGGTCGAGGCGCTTGATCTGCCGATCACCGCCGAAGAGTTCCTGGTGATCCGCGAGCCGCTGATGCGTGAGCGTTTTCCTACGGCGCTGGCGATGCCCGGTGCGCAGGAGCTGGTTCGGCACTTGAAGGCCAACCGTATTCCGATCGCAGTCGGTACCAGTTCTTCGAGCCAGTCGTTCGGCCAGAAAACCACGTTGCACCGTGACTGGTTTGCGCTGTTCGATTTCATCGTGACGGCCGATGACCCGGAAGTAGGTGCAGCCAAGCCGGCACCGGATATCTTCCTCACGGCGGCGCGCCGCCTGGGTGTTGCGCCTGAGGACTGCCTGGTGTTTGAAGATTCGCCGTTCGGGGTCACCGCGGCGAAGGCGGCGGGGATGACTGCTATTGCGATCCCGGACGCGGCCATGGCTGACGAAAAATACGCACATGCCGATGGCATTCTTCGTTCGCTGAAAGCCTTCACGCCGAGCGCGTGTGGTTTGCCGGCCCTGGAATGGACCTGAAGCGATAAACAAAAAACGCCGGCAACCTGATCAGGGTTGCCGGCGTTTTTGTTTTGATCAAGCCGAGGGTCAGGCGCCGAAACCACCGTCGATGGTCAGGCTGGCACCGGTGATGTAGCCGGCTTCCGGACTGACGAGGTAGGCAACGAAGCTGGCAATTTCTTCGGCTTTGCCATAACGACCCACTGCCATCATCGGGATCAGGCTTTCGGCGAAGTCACCGTCGGCGGGGTTCATGTCGGTGTCGACCGGGCCGGGCTGCACGTTGTTGATGGTGATGCCGCGTGGGCCGAGGTCGCGGGCCAGCCCTTTGGTCAAGCCGACCAGCGCTGCCTTGCTCATGGCGTACGGGCCGCCACCGGCGAAGGGCATGCGGTCAGCGTTGGTGCTGCCGATGTTGATGATGCGACCGCCTTCAGTCATGTGTTGGGCGGCGGCCTGGGTGGCGATGAATACGCTACGCACGTTGATGGCGAGGGTCTGGTCGAAGTCTTCGAGCTTGAAGTCTTCCAGGGGGGCAACGGCCAGCACGCCGGCGTTGTTGACCAGGATGTCCAGGCGACCGAAGGCTTTGACGGTAGCGCTCACAGCGTTGCGAATGGCCTCGGCGTCGGCGCTGTCCGCTTTGATGGCCAGGGCTTTGCCGCCGTTGGCGGTGATGCTGTTTTGCAGTTCTTCGGCTTTGACCGTGGAGCTGACGTAGGTGAAGGCAACTGCCGCGCCTTCAGCGGCCAGGCGTTTGACGATGGCTGCGCCGATACCCCGAGATCCGCCTTGAATCAAAGCCACTTTGCCGCTGAGGTTCTGAGTAGTCATATCGATCTCCAAAGTCCCGAAGCGAGATGCCCCGGTTGATGGAGCCTAGTATCGATTGAGGATTACACGCTGAGTAGACGGTAATTACGATAGTCTGTGTAAATCAAAAGTTTATAGTGGCGCCTATGGAAACCTTCAGCAGTATCGAATGCTTCGTGCGCAGTGCCGAGGTGGGCAGCTTTGCCGAAGCCGCCCGGCGCTTGAGTCTGACCCCGGCCGCCGTGGGCAAGAGTGTTGCCAAACTTGAGGCGCGGCTCGGCGTGCGGCTGTTTCAGCGCAGCACGCGCAGCCTGACACTGACGGAGGCCGGTCAGCTGTTTCTCAACGAAGTCAGTTCCAGCCTGCACACCATCCAGAATGCCGTCGCCAATCTGGCCAGCGCCGAAGGGCGGCCGGCGGGGACGTTGAAGGTCAGCATGGGCACGGTGTTTGGACGATTGTATGTGGTGCCGTTGCTGGGCGAGTTTTTACGGCGGTTTCCGGCGATCAATCCGGACTGGCATTTCGAAAACCGCCAGGTCGATTTGATCGCGCAAGGTTTCGACGCGGCCATTGGCGGTGGATTCGAACTGCCCCAAGGCGTGGTGGCACGCAAGCTGACACCGGCGCACCGGGTGTTGGTGGCGTCATCCGATTACTTGAGCACACACGAAGCGATCATCGAGCCAGACGACTTGAAGCGCCACGATGGCATCCTGATTCGTTCCCMGCAGACCGGCCGGGTGCGTTCCTGGCAGTTGACCAGCCGCACGCAGCAACACAGCCCGTTGACGCTGAAGGCGCGAATGACCATGAGCGATTCGGAAGCGGCGTGCGCAACGGCGGCCCAAGGACTGGGGATTGCGCTGGTGAGCATGCCGTTTGCCTCGGGGTATCTGGAAAGCGGGAAGCTACAGCGGGTGTTGCCGGACTGGTATGTCGACGATGGCAACATTTCGATCTATTACGCGGAACACAAACTGTTGCCGGGCAAGACCCGGGCGTTTGTGGATTTCATCATTGAGCAGTTTGCGGAGCAGGGGTTGAGCCGGCGGTTTAGTGCGGTTTGAGCCTGCCTTGGAACCGAGGTGTTGCCATCGCGGGCAAGCCCGGCTCCCACAGGAATTAGTGAACGTCACAGATCCATTGTGGGAGCCGGGCTCTTGCCCGCCCCGA